>JBDHDN010000198.1:0-7164 GCA_039591485.1 Gemmatimonadota bacterium | reverse complement strand
CCTGATGTGCTCTGGAGAGCCCAGAGGACCACTGGAGCCATCCTAGCCGTGCTAGAACGACAGGAGGCACCCGCCGCAGCCTTCGTCACTGAATCTAAACTCCAAGGCGCCGACGAAGTCGATGCGCGCATCGCGCTGCTCCAGCAGTGGATAGACGCCGGCGCGATCCTCGGCAACCACACGTTCGCGCATACGGACCTCAACAGCGTTTCGGTCGAGGAGTTCAAGGAAGACATTGTCAGAGGCGATGTCGTTACGAGACGATTGACATCGGACCGGCAAGCCGGGCAGCTGTACTTCAGGTACCCCTACACCCACACCGGTGATACCGAGGCAAAGAAGGCAGCAATCGAACGGTTCTTGGCCGACCGCGGGTACAGCATCGCACCTCACACAATCGACAGCCACGACTACGTGTTCAACGGTGCCTACCTCTACAGCAAAGAGCGAGGAGACTCGAACGCGACCAGGCAGATCTGCGAGACCTATGTGGACTTCGTTGTCGAGGCGACCGAGTTTGCCGAGGCAATCGCCAAGCAGATGTTCGAACGCGAGATTTCGCAAACCCTCCTCCTGCACGCAAACGATATCAATGCCGACTGTCTTGAAGGCGTACTCCGCGGCCTGCGTTCTCTGGGATACGAGTTCACGTCTCTGAACCAGGCGATGGAGGACTCGGCGTACGAGACTCGAGACACCTTCGTCACGTCGTACGGTCCTACCTGGCTGTGGCGGTGGATGAAGAGCAAGGACATGGAGATCAGTTTCAGAGATGACCCGGAACCACCCGAATGGGTCACCGATCTTCATCGGCGGGCGTCCCGTCCTGAGGGGTGAAGGCAGGATCCGACGCCACACGCGAACGACTGTGCCCGACACGAAGTCTGGCCGCTGCACCATGGCACGGCCCATCATACCGAGCCCGACGAGTCGGATCTGCCTGCTTCCCACCTTTCGTGCGGAGGTGCCGGCGGCGGCGAGTACCCGCGTGCGGCGCGCTCCGGAGAGATCCCACGTGCCTCGATCCGGGCGCCGCTCTTGCCCACACCGCAGCCAAGCTCGCATAGTAGCGCTGTTCCCACCGAACCCTTGCCCGCGGAGTGAGGTCGACTCATGCAACGCTCCCTACCCTTCACCGGCCTGACGCTCCTCGCCGTCGCCGCCGGGATCGTTGCCTGCGGTGCAGGCGAGACCGCAGGAGACGCCGAGAGCGCCTCCCCGGCTCGTACCATCGGACATGTCGAGCGGCTCGATCCCGAGCTGAACGCCATCGTGCCGGACGGTGCGGTGTTCGAGATCCTCGCCGACGGTCACGACTGGACCGAGGGACCCGTGTGGGTGCCGTGGCTCAAGATGCTGCTGTACTCCGACATCCCCCGCAACGCGATCTACCGCTGGGAGGAGGGCAGCTCGGCGGTGGTCTGGCTTCAGCCGTCCGGCTACACCGGTGACGCGGAGCGCGCAGGAGAGATGGGATCGAACGGGCTGGCGCTGGCCGGGCGTGCCTTGGTGCTCGCCCAGCACGGCGACCGCCGCATCGCCCGGCTCGAAACCCGGCTGACCGCGCCGGGGCCGGTCTTCACGGCCATCACCGATCGGTTCGCGGGCAAGCGCTACAACTCGCCCAACGACCTCGTCGTCCACAGCAGCGGCACCATCTACTTCACCGACCCGCCCTATGGACTCGAGGGGGGCGTGGACGATCCGGCGAAGGAGCAGCCCGTCCAGGGGGTGTACCGCGTCGCGACCGAGGGGACCGTCACGCTGCTGGTGGACGACCTGTCCCGCCCGAACGGGATCGCCCTCTCACCGGACGAGTCGGTCCTGTACGTCGCGAACTCCGATGGCGACCAGCCCGTGATCATGGCGTACGACGTGGCTCCCAGTGGAGACCTAGTCAGCGCGCGCGTGTTCGCCGAGTCCTGGGGCGACGGCATCGCGGTCGATCGGGAGGGACGCCTGTTCGTCGCGCGCGGCGCAGACGGCGTCGTCGTGTTCGCCGCCGACGGGCGCCATCTCGGCACCCTCGTCACGACGGAGCGAACCAGCAACTGCGCCTTCGGCGACGACGGCTCCACGCTGTACGTCACCTCCGACATGTACCTGGTGCGGATGCGGCTGACGACGAAGGGTGTCGGCTTCGAGCCAGGATAGCGCTCGGACACTGCAGCTCCTGTTGAAACACGGAGGGCCCCGCAATCGCGGGGCCCTACGCCTGTCATGGCGGAATCGGATGCGCCTCCGCCGCTACATGCCCTCCATCGGGGCGTCCATGTTCCAGACATCCAGCGTCATCTTCCAGGTGCCGTCGGCCTGCTTCCGGTAGACATGCACCCCCTTGAGCGCCTCGGTCGTCGGCTCCTCGGAGCCTTCCATCCTCATCGTCAGGCTCGACGTGTAGTGCTCGACCGCGAGGTCGCCCGAGACGGTGATGTCGGTCTCTTCATAGCTCACGCCCTCGATGGTCACGGCATTCGCAAACGCCGCTCCCCAGGCCATTGCCGCTTCGCGTCCCACCACCATCGGCTCGTTCGGCGGCATCACGATGACGTCATCCGTCGCGTAGGGCATGGTCATGTCGCCAGCCATGAGACTGGAGACTTCCATCTCGCGCACGGCGTTGATGGCCGCGATGTCGGCCGAGTGGTCGGTCTCCACTTCGACTTGCGCCGTGCATGCGGCGACGAGCGCGCCCGCGACAGCGGGCAGCAAGAAACGGTTGATGCGCATGATCCCCCTTCGGCATTGATGGTGAAACGCTGAAACGTGCAGCCGGAGACGGCGCTGTCAAGAGCAGAGTCGGCCGTCGGCGCACTGCGCACGGTCAGGCCTCCACACGTCACCGACCCGGGGCGGTACACTCCTGCGCCACCTCGCGCAGCAGTCGATCCCTGCGGCTGTTGGTCTGTGCGACACCGACGTTCACCTCCAGGGTGCTGCCCGGCTCCCTGCCGAACACGCGGATGAGCGCCGTCTCACCGCTGGTGGTGCTGGCGAACCGCAACTCGAGATGATCGCGGCCGAGCTCCGGGTGTGCGGGGTCGCGCTCGAGGTTGCCGCCGCGGAGCTCGCTGTTCGGCAGCACCCACCGGCGCCGTGTCTCCGTGTACATCGCCGATTGCATCGTTTGCACCACGCACTCGACGGCCGCCTCGAAGCCGGGCTGGATCGGCGGCTCCGGCGGGGCGTGCGACGCACAGCCGGTGAGCAGCAGCCCCAGAGACGCCCCGAGACCCTGCCCGAATCGAACGCCTCGCATGCACGGCCTCTCAAGCAGCGCCGCTTCGTCCAGCGCATCGCTCACTCGTACGTCAACCCGTGCCCGAACGGGAACAGCGGATTCTCGGAATCGAACGGCACGTCCTCCTGCTGGTTCAGGACGGCCTCCCACGACGAGGGCATCTCGAACGGCAGCTTCCCTTCCGGCGAAAAGCGGCCGAACAGCACGTCGAAGATCGCGCGGTCGGTGGTCCCGAAGTTGGCCAGGATCGCCACGGCCGAGTCTGCGATGTCAGGGATGACGGACGGACGCTCCAGATACGTGGTGACCACCGTCGGCGCCTGCCGCATGACGGTGAACAGCGGTTCCAGCTCGTCCTGCGTGTAGTACAACCGGCCTTGATGGAACAGGCCGCTGCGCTCGGGACCGAACGGCGGCGCCAGGTCGACGATGGCGATCTCGGCCTCGGCCGGCGTCGGTACGACAGTGCCGAACTCCGCCGCGACGGCGGAGTCCAGATTCTGCACGTAGATCCGGGTGCCCGGCGCAAGCGGCAGCGTCGGCTTCCCACCTCTCTCTTTGTTCGTCAACAGCACCTGGGAGCGCAGCTGTGACTCGTATCCCAGCTGCACGGCAGCGTCGGTGCCGACCCGTTCCGCCACCGCCAGGACGTCCACGTAGGGCTCGTCGAACAGACCCAGGCGGAACGTGAGGGTCAGGAGCTTGCGCACCGAATGGTCGAGCCGTGGCTGCGTGAGCGTGCCCTCCTCGACGAGCTGCACGACGTACTCGGGACGCATTTCGCCGCCGAACTGATCCACGCCGGCCTCGAGGGCCTTGTGCACCCGCTCGACGGGCGTCAGGTCCTCCACCCCAAAGTTCTTCACACCGGCGATGGGCATGAACCGCTCGAGCGAGATGCCGAGGATCTTCGCCGGCGTGATCAGTCCCCAGTCGGTGCAGACGATCCCCTCGAAGCCGAGCGAGTCCTGCAACAGGCCGGCGATCGTTTCGCGATTGAAGCCGAATCCGACGTCCTCGCTCGTCTGCCCGACCGGCACGCCGTAGTAGGGCATCATCTGCGCGGTGCCGGCTGCAATGGCCGCCCGGAACGGGATGAGGTGGTAATCGAAGTTATCGCCCGGATAGGCCTGGTTCTTCCCGTAGCGGTAGTGCGCGTCCCAGCCGTCTTCCTGCGGGCCGCCGCCCGCGAAGTGCTTGGTCATGGTGGCGACACTCGTCGGGCCGATCGAGTCCCCCTGGAAGCCCGCGACGTAGGCCGCCGTCAGCCGGGCCGCCAGCGCTGCGTCCTCCCCGAACGTTCCGCTGATCCGCCCCCAGCGGGGCTCGGTGGCCAGGTCCGCCATCGGGTGGAGCGCGGCGTGAATGCCGATCGCGCGGTACTCCCGTGCCGCGACCTGCCCGAACGTGCGCGCCAGCGCGGTGTCGCCGATCGCCGCCAGACCGATCGGTTCCGTCCAGTGGGAGAAGCCCTCGGTGTACATCCCGATGACGGCCCCTTCCCCGAAGGTCGTGTGGCGGGGATCGGAGCTGAAGGTGACCGGGATGCCCAGGCGCGTGCGTTCGGCAAGGCGTTGCACCCGGTTCGTCCAGCGAGCGGCATCCACGACATCATCCCCGGTGCCGAACAGATTGAAGAAGTGCATCTGCTTCTCGAACAGGGCGACCTCGACCGGCAAGATGTTGAGCGGGTCGAGCGGACCGGCCAACTCGCCAAGCTCTCCCGGCACCACGAACGTGTGGAACAGCAGGCCGGCCTTCTCTTCCGTCGTCATCCGGGCCAGCAGGTCCTCGACCCGGTCGGCCACCGGGTTGCGGCGGTCCTCGTACGGGTCGAGGGCGCCGTTCTTGTTCAGATCCCGGAACGCCAGGCCGTCGACGAGCAGCGTGTCGGCTGGCGGGCCCATCTTGGCGCGGGCACTCCGCACCGCGGAGGTTCGGCTGAAGTAGTAGAACCCGGCGAGGACGAGGACGATCACGAGGAGTCCGGCGACCACGAACCCGAGGATCTTCAGCAGCTTCTTCATGGCCGGGGCCTTTCGCATAGCGATGCGTGGACGCGGGCGCTCGCCGCGCGATCCCGACGAGCGTCAGCGCTACGGAACCTCTGCACAGGTCGATTCCTGGTCGCGGAGGACGCGTCAGTGAGGCGGTGCCCGGAATCCCAACTCACCCAAGGCGCTCGCTGCAGCGGCCGGAGAGACCTGCCGAAGACCTGTGCACACCTTCCCTACCGCGCCAAGCATGGGGGCGGGCAGGGCGATCCGCCAGGTCCGCGGCTTGCTCGGCGCGAGCCTCCACGACGGTACCCACTGCCGGTCGTCTGCCTCCCGGAGAAGCGAGATGGCCTGCCGCGCACCGGCCGTCCGCTCGTCAATCCCACACACCTCTGCACCCAAGGGGTCCTTCCCAACGCCCCTCCTGCTCTAGTGCGTCTCGGGCGGGTCGCACCGAGTTTCGGTCGGGTCGATCCCAGTACCGGTCGTGGCAAACCGAATTCACCGGAGGCGATCCGAGTTTCGGGCATGTCGATCGGGATCCCGGTTGCGTCCATTGGAATTCCGGATGCACCGACAGGAACGCCGGGCATTGCGATCGGCGTATCGGGAGCTGCACACCGAGATCCGGGCACCCCGATCCCAATTCCGGGCATCGCGATCCGAACTCCGGGCCTGTCGATCCGAGTTCCGGGCGGGCCGATCGGAGTTTTAGGCGGGCCGATCGGAGTTCTGGGCGGACCAATCGGAGATCCGGGCGGGGCGATCCGAGTTCCGGGCGGGCCGATCCGAGCTCGGGGCGCGGCAGTCGGAGTTCCGGGCGGGCCGATCAGAAAGCCGGGCCCCGCATCCCGAACTCGGCTGGACCCGATCCGAATTGGGGGCGACGCATCCGGCGTTCGGGATGACCGGTCCCTCATCGGTGGAGGGGCCTTTCCGGTCGGCCGGGCCCCTAACCCGACTGGGCAACGTGCTCGGGATCGTCTGCGAGCCGGGGGCGGCCTCGAACTCGACGCTGGCGGCAGTGACCCCGACACCAAGAACCCAACCCGCTCTCACCGGCGGGCCCGACCGTCGCCCGCCGCAATCCTATCCGGGCCTCACACGCGAGGTTCGAGCTGAGCGGCGAACGGCTGCACCGAGACCCGCTTGCCGGTCGCGCGATACAACGCGTTGGCGAGGGCCCCGAATACGGGCGGGAACGGCGGTTCTCCCAAGCCCGTCGGATCGACCTCATTCTTGACGAAGTGCACGTCGATGGCCGCGGGGGCCTCGCTGTGGCGAATGGTGCGGTAGGTGTCGAAGTTGCGGTGCGCCGGCACGCCGTCTTGGAACGTCATTGAGCCGTACAGGGCGTTGCCGATGCCGTCCACGATGGCACCCTCCGCCATGTTGACGGCCGCGTCGGGGTTCACCACGATGCCGCAGTCCAAGGCGCAGCAGACCCGACGGACGACCGGCGCACCGCCTTCGACCGCGACGTCCAGCACGTGCGCCGCATACGAGTTGTGGCAGAAGTAGGCGGCAACCCCCCGGTGAATGCCCGGCGCCGCGCCGTCGTCCCACCCCGACTTCTCGCGTACCAGCGCCAGCACCCCGGCATAGCGTGCGGCATCGTAGTCGTTGCGCTCGCCGACCGGACGTGTCCTCGCACGCTCCAGCAGCTCGAGACGGAACGCAATGGGGTCCTCGCCCATCGCCTCGGCAACTTCGTCGAGGAACGCCTGTTCGACCCCAGCGATGAAGTTGGACCTCGGCGCCCGGAACGCTCCAACCGTGATGTTGGAGTTGACCGACCACTCCTCGGCGAGGTAGTTGTCCACGGCACCGGCAGGGAACCGGTCCGCGTGCAGCGGACTCTCCGGAATGCCGCCGGCCTTCACGTGAAAGGCAATCAGGTTGTTGTCGGCATCCAGCGCAGCCCGA
>JBDHDN010000197.1:0-13865 GCA_039591485.1 Gemmatimonadota bacterium | reverse complement strand
GCCAGGCCAATCGGGATCGACGGTCTCGCGGGTGCCGTCACGGCTGCGCCACACGAGTTGCGCGTGCCCGGCGTCGGAACCGGGCTTGTACACGAGGGTTCCCTCGCCGGAGATGGCAACGTCGGTCGAGCCGAATGGGCCGACGTACAGCCCTTCCACCAGCGGCGTCGGTGCCCCCGTCACCTCGAGCCGGCGCTCGTCGAAGGGCACGGCGAGCAGCGTACCGCCGGCCGTGATGTACAGTAGGTGACCAGAGGCGGCATAGCGCGCGGCGACACCACGGAGGAGCACCCGCCTCTCACCCGATCGGAGGTCCGCCACCATGATGTCGTGCTCTTCTTCGCCTTGGCCGACCAGCCGCCGTCGGTACAGCAACCCGCGCCCGCTGGGCAGCGCCTCGGGCCAGGCAAAGCCGACCTCGCCCGCTGCGGTGTCCAGCGCGACCACCGTCTCCTGGACGCCGCCCGTCTGCGCCACCCGGCGGATCCCCTCCGACCCACCGTCGAAGTAGATGTAGCCATCGGTTCCCCAGGCGACACCCCCACCACTCACGGCGGAGTCGACCAGGCTGATCGGCGGTGCGCCCCGCACATCGACAACGAGCAATTCCCACGGATTGCGCAAGAAGACCATCCGCTCTCCGTCCGGGCTGAACGTCACCGACGCGACGTTTTCGGTGCCGGATACCGCGACGGCATTCAACTGGTCAAACTCTCGGAGCCAGATCCGGCTGCCGGCTTCACCGCTACCGACGTAGGCGATGCGGCGTCCGTCGGGTGCAATCGCGATGCGGTTGCCCACGTCCGTTGCCAGCCGTTCCCCTTCGGGAAGGGCGTAGCGGAACCGGTTCACGGGGTGCTCGACCGTCTTCAGCGCAAACCATAGCGCAGCTGCTGCCGCGACGACGGTGGTCAACGCCAGGACCGGGACCACCTTCGACAGCACGGCGACTCGCGGTGACGGTATACCGTGTCCCACCGGCACCGCCGTTCCGGGCAGCGTGAAGGTCGGATTCGCCAGCGCGTCACTGAACTCCCGCGCCGACGTGAACCGGTCGGCCGGGCTCTTGGCCAGCGCCTTCTGCACCGCGGCATCCACGTTCGGCGGCACCAGGTCGCGCGTCTGCGTGATCGGCGAAGGGCGCTCGGAGAGGATCTTCGCGACGATCGCCTGGACACTCTTGCCGCCGTGGGGCGGCTCGCCGGTGAGCATCTCGTACACCACGGCACCCAGCGAGTAGATGTCGCTCCGCGCGTCGAGCTCGCGATCACCGGTGGCCTGCTCGGGACTCATGTAGTGTGGCGTGCCGAGCGAGAGGCCGGTCTCGGTGAGACGGGTGCCGCCCGCTTGGCTCACGGCGAGGGCGATCCCGAAGTCGGCAACGACCGCTTGTCCGCCCTGGAAGAGGATGTTCTCCGGCTTGATGTCGCGGTGCACGACGTTCCGCTCATGCGCGAATTCGAGTGCCGAGGCGATCTCGCGCGCGATCTGCAGCGCGTCCTCCACGCTCAGCTGTCGTTCGCGGTCCATCCGTTCCCGCAGCGTCTCGCCCTCGACGTAGGGCATGACGTAGTAGAGGAACGTGTCGGCCTCGCCACTGTCGTACAGCGCGAGGATGTTCGGGTGCTGGAGGTTTGCCGTGACCTTGATCTCGTTGAGGAACCGCTCGGCGCCGAGGATCGCCGCCAGCTCCGGACGCAGCACCTTCAGCGCGACCTTGCGGTCGTGCCGCACGTCGTGCGCCAGGTAGACGGTCGCCATCCCGCCCTGTCCGAGCTCGCGCTCGATGCGGTAACGATGCGCGAGGGCGGCCGAGAGACGGTCGGGGAGGTCAGTCATGCCGCAGTCCCTGCGGCGTCAGCGAGGTTCCCTTCTGCATTCTGCACTCTGCACTCATCTACGGCCTCGGCACCAGCCGCTCGAGCTCCTGAAACCAGTTCGTGACGACGATGATCTGCCGCAGCTCCGAGCCCGGCGGGCGCTGGAGCATCAGGAAACGCTCGCCATCGGGGGTCACGTCGAAGCTCCACACGTCCGAGTCCACGAAGTCGCCCGTGAAGAGCATGGTCGGTGCCCCAAGCTCGCCCGTCGCCGGATCGACGGATACGGCCATCATGTTCTGGCCGCTGCGATAGACCAGCTCACGACCGCCGCGCGTCCAGCGGGCCTGACTTCCGCCTCCGGCCGAGACCTGTCGGCGTCCGCGCCCGACGTCCGGATAGGCCGTGATGTAGATCTCAAGGGAGCCCGACTCGTTTGAGCCGTACGCCAGCCAGCGTTCATCCGGCGACAGCACCGGCTGCACGAGAGCGCCCGACTCCGAGGTCAGGAGCGGACTGGCTTGCTCGCTGGCGTCGAGGGGAACACGCCAGATTCCGTACCGGGGAACCGTCGAATGGCCGTACAGCAGCACGCCGTCCCGCGTGACGACACCCGGCTCCTTGTCGAACGCCGACACGACCAGCGGTGCGGCCGGTGTGCTGCCATCGACGGCCCGGATGTACAGATCGAAGACCGGCTGCTCCGAGTCGAAGATCACGTGTCGCCCATCGGGCGTGAACAGGGGAGCGAAGTCGTTGGCGCCGCCGGTGGTGAGCGCCGTGCGGGTGCCGCGCACGAGGTCGAGCACCCAGATGTCCTGCTGCTCACCGGGTCGCGCGAGCGCCAGCGCCACCTTTCGTCCGTCGGGGGAGAGGCGGGGGTTGTCGATCCGTCCGGGCGCGGTGATGGGCTCGCTCACCTCACCCGAGCGGCTGACCCAGACGAGACCGACGTCGATGTCGAACGCCGATGCGGATATGTAGGCCAGGGTGCCGTTGTCCGACACCGAGAACGCGGCGCGTCCGTCCTGGTCGAGCATGGCCAGGTCCTGGATCACCGGCACGGCCTGCCCGGTCACGGCGAGCCGCCGCACGTCGAACGGCACCGCGAACAGCGCCTCATTGCGCGCGTAGAGCAGGTGTCCCGTGGGGAGGTACCGCCCTGACACGCCACCCTCGATCAACACCGTCCGCTCATCCGATGCAAGGGACACCACTTCGATCCGGGCTCGTTCCACCGGCGTACTGAACGCCGTGAACAGGATGTGCTCGCCGTCGGGGAGTATCTGCGGCCACCAGTGGGCCAGCTCGCCGCGAGCGCTGTCGGGCGTGGTGAGCTGCACGGCTGCGCCGCCCGCTGCGGGTACCCGCCACAGACCGCTCACGTAGTAGGGCGTGTAGACGATCGTGCCGTCCACACCCCAATCACCACCGCCCCAGCCTCCGTCCGCAACGTCCACGACAGGCCCGCCGTCGATCGGCACCTTGCGGGCCTTCGACCCCGCGCCGAACGCGATCCAGGTACCGTCCGGGGAGAGAAACTGACGACGCCCATCCTCACTGCCCGGAATCGCGCTGAACGCCAGGCGATCGAGCAACCGCTGGAGCAACAGGACCTCGCCGTCCTGCAGGGCGGACACCACGATCCGGCTGCCGTCGCGCGACAGGGCCAGGGACGGGTAGGCGATGGAGGTTCCCCGCGGCAGCTCGAGAATCGCGCGGACCACGTCGCCCGACGGAGCACTCGGCCGCCGGGCCAACGCCGTCGCGAGCACGGCGATCACCACGGCGGCCGCCGCGACCAGCGCCCACGGTAGCACGGTGGGCCGCTGGGCCGCGCCGGAAGCGGTCGTGCGACGTCGACCCGCTCTGCCGTCCCGCGCGTCCGTCTGCCCGCCGTCTTGCAGCGCCTCCACAAACTCGGCGGCTGTTGCAAACCGGTCCGCCGGCAGCTTCTCGAGAGCCAGGTGCACCGCATCAGCGACGTACGCCGGCACGGCACGACGGTGGTCGGTGACCGGCGGCGCGTCCTCCGTCACGAGTTTCGTGATCACCGCCTGCGCCGTCGGTCCAGTGTACGGTGGGGCGCCGGTGAGCATCTCGTACATCACGCAACCGACGGCATAGACATCGGTACGGGCATCGAGCTCGCGGTCGCCGGTCGCCTGCTCCGGGCTCATGTAGTGCGGGGTACCGAGCGACAGACCGGTTTCGGTCAGCCGTGCGCCGCCCGCGTTCCGGACCGCGAGGGCGATACCGAAGTCGGCGAGGAGTGCACGACCATCGTGCAGCAGGATGTTCTCGGGCTTGATGTCGCGGTGGATCACGCCGCGCCGATGGGCGTAGTCCAGCGCTCCTGCGATTTCGCTCGCGATCCGCACGGCCTCGGACACGGGGAGCTGCTTCTCACGGTCGAGTCGCTCGCGCAGCGTCTCGCCCTCGACGAGTGGCATGACATAGAACAGCAGTCCGTCCGCACTGCCGGAATCGAACAGCGGTAGGATGTGGGGGTGCTGGAGGCTGGCGGTGACTTTGATTTCCTGCAGGAATCGCTCGCCGCCAAGGATCGCACCGAGCTCCGGCCGCAATACCTTGAGCGCGACCTTGCGATCGTGCCTCAGGTCCTCCGCCAGATAGACGGTCGCCATGCCGCCTTGCCCGAGCTCGCGCTCGATGCGATAGCGGTCGGCGAGGGCCGAGGTGAGTCGTTCGGGCTGCTCAGACACGGGACACTCCCACCGTCCTACCGTCGTACCGCCCTTCCGTCCCAGGGGCCATCCCGCCCTGCCTGCGCTCGCGCTCGACGCGGTAGCGATGCGCGAGGGCGACCGAGAGACGGTCCGGGAGGTCGGTCATGCCGCAGGCCCCGCTGCCTCGCGGTCAGACGGATCGGCGGGCAGGAATGGCGATTGGCGAGGACACGGCCAGTGCCTCTCGTGGACAATCGCAAACCTGCAAGCGCCAATCTGCGCTTTGCATTCCGCAATCATCCGCATGCCGCCCGTCGTACCCCTCACGTGCCTCCCCCACCTGCCCCCTGCAACCGCTCCACGAGCGCCGGGAGGTTCTGGATGATCATGATCCTGGTACTCGAACTCCGGCGGACCATCGCGAAGGAGCGGCCGTCGGGTGACACGTCGTAGTTCGTGTGGGGAGCCGAGCCGACGTAGTCGGTGAGCGGAAACAGTTCTTCGCGGGCGGTTACTACGAAGTCGTCGGCAGCGCGCACGGTCACGGCCATCATCACCGGCTGGCCGTCGGCCGTGAAGCCGCGGTAGAAGAGCTCACCACCGTCGTCACGCCAGGCCGGCTCGTTCCCGCCGTTCTGGGACACCTGCACCAGGTCCCCCTCCCGTCCGAACGGACGGACGTAGACTTCGGTGCGGCCGGATTGATCCGACGTATGCGCCAGCCACCGCTCGTCCGGCGAGAGCGCCGGGTATTGCTCGTCGAACCGGCTGGCGACCACCGGCTGGATGGGGCCGCGGCCCCCGTTCTCCACGAGGATGATGTCGCTCTGCGTCTCCTCGCGCACGGAATTCCCCACCGTGACGATGCCGGTTCGGTCCCGCAGCCACTCGCCCGTCCAGCCCAGCGTCGTCGATGCGAGCAGGGACTCCGCGGGCACCGTCCCGGGCCGAGCGTTGTAGGTGCCAAGGACACCGCTCTTGCCGGAGGTGTACGTGATGGACCGGCCGTCCGGCAACCACGTGGCATCGTGTCCGTCCCGGTCGAACGTGGCACGGGTCAGCGTGCCCCCGGCGAGGTCCAGGATCCAGACGTCCCGACCGTCGGCGGAGTTGAAGTCCATCACGAGCCGGCGGCCGTCGGGCGAGAACAGCGGCGCGTGGAAGTTACGGCGTTCCTCGATCACGTCGCGCGCCACACCCGACCGGTCGATAAACACCAGCGAGCGCGGCTCTTCGGGGATGTAGGCCACGGTCCCGTTGCCGGCCACGGCGAAGTGCGCGCTGCCGACGCCCGTCAGCGATACGCCGGCGGCGACCGTGACGGGTGCGCCCGCGATCGTGCCGGCCGCCTCGTCGAAGGCAACCGCCATGAGATTCCCGTTGTTCAGCACCCCGACGATGTACCCGGCCGCGTACCGCGCCTCGACGACGTCGGGAAGGAGCGTGCGAATCTCTGTCCCGTCCCCGAGATCGATCAGCGCCAGCGGTCCGGACGCGCTTCCCAACCCCCGCATGACGGTCAAGGCCCGGGTTCCGTCAGCCAGGACCTGCTGCATGCGAACGCCGCCGGTGAAGCCGCGGAGCTCACCGATGACGGTGTCGGCCGAGCCGAATTGCTGGAGCATGTCCCACCCGCCGGCGGTGGACGTCCAGATCGTCCCGTCCGGGGCAAACGCGGAGAAGTTGGAGAGCCCGAGGCCATCCTGGACGGGAGCCGGCACGCCGCCGTCGATGGGCACGCGGTTCAGGAAGCCCTCGTCCGTGCTGAACAGCAGGGTGCTGCCATCGGGCGATACCACGAGGTTGCCAACACTGTAGGCCGGCACGTCGGAGAGTGCGACCACGGACGGCGCTTCGGCGTCGAGCGCCTGGCGCATGACCCGGTTGTACCCCTGATCGTCCACGGCGGTGAACAGCACCGCACCACCGTCCGGCGTGAGGGCGATCTGCCTGAGCAGCGACGTGCCTCCGGAGCCGCCGAGGTTCGGAGCGAGCATGGCGAGCCGTGACGGCGGCACGGACAACGCTTCACCGTCGCCGCGCACGAGCGCCATGCCGGCCACGAGAACGGCCGCCGCGGCCACGAGCCACGGTGCCCATCGCCCGGTCACGCCACCCGATACCGCCGGCGCCACGGCCGCGCCGTTCGGACCGCCGCATCAACGTGCGGCGGCACCGTCGGCCGCACGTCCGACAGCGGACGCGGCGCATCGCTCAGCACGCGTGCGACGATGGCCTGCGCGGTCGGACCCGTGAAGGGCGGCTCGCCGCCGAGCATCTCGTAGAGCGTGACGCCGAGCGCGTACACGTCGGTGCGCGCATCGAGATCCCGCTCGCCCATCGCCTGTTCCGGACTCATGTAGTGCGGCGTGCCGAGCGACATCCCGGTCTCGGTCATGCGCGCGTCACCGGCACGGCTGGCGGCGAGGGCGATCCCGAAGTCCGCCACCAGCGCACTCTCATCGTGGAGCAGGATGTTCTCGGGCTTGATGTCCCGGTGGATCACCCCGCGCCGATGCGCGTAGTCGAGCGCCTGCGCCACCTGCGTCGCAATACGGAGGGCGTCGACGATCGGCAGCTGCTTCTCGCGATCGAGACGATCGCGCAGCGACTCCCCTTCGACGAACGGCATGACGTAGAAGACGGTGCCCTGCACCTCGCCGGAGTCGAACAACGGCAGGATGTGCGGGTGTTGGAGGTTCGCCGTCGTCTTGATCTCGGCCAGGAACCGGTCCGCGCCGATCACTGCAGCCAGCTCGGCGCGCAGCACCTTGAGCGCGACCTTGCGGTCGTGCCGCACGTCGTGCGCCAGGTAGACGGTCGCCATCCCGCCCTGCCCGAGCTCGCGCTCGAGTCGGTACCGATCCTCCAGGGCGGCGGAGAGACGGTCGAGGAGGTCAGTCATGCGACCACCGGGGACTCACTGACGACCTCGCCGTCATCGGTATACCGCGGTCCCGTCCCACCGCCACGCGCACGTGGGCGCACGATCGGGTAGCGGTCGACGAGCGAGCGCTGAGTCGGCGCGTGGTCGGGGTCACGGATTCCCTCCCGTCATCCGCGCAAGCTCTCTGTTCCAGTTGACCACCAGCATGAGCGTGCCTGCACGGCTTCGGCTGGACTGGATCATGAGAAACCGGCGGTCGTCCCGCGCGACGTCGTACGCTCGGTGGTACGCCTCGGTGATCACGTCGGGCGCGGAGAAGAGCAACCGGGGCTCGCCGTGGGAGAACGTGGGTCCGGTACGCACCGGCGCCACCAGCATCTCGCCCCGCAGTCCCCGAAAGAACAGTTCGGTACCGCTGTGCGCCCACACGGGCGAGGTGCCGCCGCCGACCGAGATGGAGTAGCGCGCCGAGTCCACCGACGGAAACGGACGCACGTACAACTCGCGGGTACCCGATTCTTCCGAGACGTACGCCAGCCAGCGACCGTCGGGCGAGAGGCTCGCGCCGAAATGGTCGGCGCGGACGGGGAACAGCGGTCGGGGGCCGCTGTCGGTGGCGAGATCCGCCACGTAGAGCGTCCGGGGAGTGATCGAGAGCGGCCGGACGACGACCACGTTGCCATCCGGGTGGTACGCCACTTCGTTCAGCGTCAGCGGGCCGGGTACGGCCGGCTCCTCGGGGCTGCTGGCATCCGCGCGGCGCCGCCACGCGTGCCGGCGCCCGTCACGGGTGCCCAGGTACGTAACGTACCGACCGTCCGGCGTCCAGACTGGGCGGTCACTGTCCTCCCCTTCGATGGTGAGTCGCGTGAAGGTGCCCGTGGACCGATCCCGAACCCACACGGACGACGCGGACCCCTCGTCGATGGCGAGGGCGAGCCTGCTGTCGTCCGGTGAGAGGGCGACCTGGTTGATACGGCCCGCGAGCGTCGTGTCGGCCGGCGCCGTCGTTCCATCCCGATCGACCCACACCAGTGTCCGGCCAGTGGTGTCCGCCGATTGGTACACGAGGGTCCCGCTCCGGGACACCGCGAACTGGCTCGTTCCGTTGCCCGGCTCGAGGTCCACGTCACTGACGACCGGGACCGGATCGCCGGCGAGGGCTCCGGTCTCCGGATCGATCTCCACTTTCACGAGCCGGCCGTCGGCCATCCCGACGATCAGATGGTCTGGGGGCATGAACGCCGCATACGTTCCGGCGACGAGCGACGTCACGGTACCGGTCTCGAGGTCGATCGCACCGATCCGGTTGGACCCCGGCGAACCATGCCAGAGTTGCGCCAGCGCGGTGCGCGCTCCCGGCAGGACAACGGGATAGTTGTGCTCGACGGCACCGGAATCGCGCGCCGGAACGCTGATCTCCGTGATGCTGCCGCCGGTCGCGGGGACCGCGGCCAATCCCTGGGTCCTCCAGTGCGAGAAGTAGATCCGCCCATCATCGGCCCACGCGGCGCCATAGCCGGACGCGGAATCATCCACGACCGTCCGCACGATGCCTCCCTCTTTCAGCGGAACAACCCTGATGTCCGCACCGCGGACGTCGCTCACGATGAAGCCGACCGACGCTCCATCCGGCGAGAAGAAGGGTGCGTAGCCGTCGCGTGTCTCCGGCAGCCGCCGGGCGCTCATCTCGCCAAGCTCGCGCAACCACAGATCCGTCGTGCGCCCGTCATATCCCGCGAAGACGATGGAGCGCCCATCGGGCGACAGCGCGAGCCGGTGGTTATCGACCAACTCGATCGTGAGGTCGCTTCCGAGCATCATCTCGACCCGGATGGGGGCATCGCTCGTCGGCGCCGGGCGGCTCAGCCAGCCCCACGCGGCGACGGCGAGCGCGGCAACGGCGGTGGCGGCGAAGGCGGCGGTCGCGGCCGACCGGTGGACCGGCGGACCGGCAGTACCCGGCAGAGTTCCGACGGTCACCGCGGCCGCGAAGGCGGGGTTCTGCAAGGCCGCCCTGAGCTCTGCCGCGGTTGCGAATCGATCGGCCGGAAGTTTCTCGAGCCCCTTCGCCACGGCCGCCGCCACATTCGGTGGCACTGACCGGCGCAGCTCCGTCACCGGCTTCGCCGTCTCGGCGATGATCTTCATGATGATCTGCTGCGCCGAGTTCCCCATGTGGGGAGGCTCACCGGCGAGCATCTCGTACAGCACGCTCGCCAGCGAATAGACGTCGCTCCGCGCCGAGATGTCCTTATCCGCCGTGGCCTGTTCGGGACTCATGTAGTGCGGTGTGCCTAGACTGAGCCCCGTCTCGGTCATGCGGCCGCCGGCAGCGGCAGAAACCGCCAGCGCGATTCCGAAGTCCGCCACCATCGCCCGGCCATCCTGCAGCAGGATGTTCTCCGGCTTGATGTCCCGGTGGACGATCCCTTGCCGATGCGCGTAGTCCAGTGCATCCGCCACTTCGCTCGCGATGCGCACGGCTTCCTCCACAGCGAGCTGCGTGTCGCGATCGAGCCGCTCGCGCAGGGTCTCCCCCTGGATGTACGGCATCACGTAGAACAGGAACTCGTCCGCCCGTCCGTCCGCCTGCCCCCCCGTACGCCCGCTGTCGTACAGCGGCAAGATGTGCGGGTGCTGCAGGCTCGCCGTCGTGGTGATCTCCTGCACGAACCGCTCGGCGCCGAGCACCGCCGCCAGCTCCGGCCGCAGCACCTTGAGCGCGACGTTGCGCTTGTGCCGGAGATCCTCGGCGAGGTACACGGTGGCCATGCCGCCCGCGCCAAGCTCACGCTCGATGCGGTAGCGATCCGCCAGGGCGGCGGTGAGGCGGTCAAGGAGGTCAGTCATGCCACAAACGCGGATGCACGCCGGTCCGGCGGAGAGACGGATGGACGGACAGCAACGATTGGCGAACGCATGCCCACCGGATCGCCCGCGCAACGCCGATCTGCACTCTGCATGCTGCGCTCTGCAATCACTGGCACACCGCCGTCCCACCGCTCGCATCGGAGGCGGCAGCGGTCCGCGAGGGCGGAGGGACGCGGCTGTGGGATATCGGTCAAGGGAGGGACGACGATCCCTTGGGCGAGATCCGGGAGGTGAACCCGTCCATGTGCCGCAAGATAGAAATGCCGGGCGGCGAAAGCCAGCGCGGTTTGCTCGTGCTCCCGACGGAACCGCCCCGCTTCGCGGGGGCTCGAGCCTCAAACACCACCGCTCTAGGGATGGGGTACCAGATGACCGATGCGGGCACGAGCCTCTTCGACCAACGGCTTGAGCGCCGCATCCGCATCACCCCACAGCTCGAGCACGCGCTGATAGTGCGCCACCGCCTCCTCCAGCGCACCGCGGGCTTCTGAGATCTCGCCGCGGTAGAAATGTGACGGCGCGACGTAGATCAGATCGTGCACCGAGGTGTTGGTGAACGAGCCATACCAGCGCTCGGCATCGTCCAGCCTCCCCACCTGCTGGTAGACCCTCGCACGCAGGAAGCGCTCCCGACCGAGCGAAAAGAACGGCGAGGCCACGTTCAGCTGGTGCCAGGTCTCCAGCCGCAGCCCGTCCAGGAGAGCGGCAGCCCGCGCCGTATCCCCGTCGGCGACCGCCGCTGCCGCGCGCGCGCCCAGCGTGAGATCGCCCACCGCCGGTTGGGCTTCCTGCGGAACGCTCTGCATCTCGAGCACATCCACCTGACGCGCGACGGCGGTTCCTTCACCCAGCGCGGCACTCACCACCCCGACGAGATAGGCCCGCAACACCTCGTGCAGTCCGTCGTGCACCGTGTGCCACACCAGCGGTGAGGCGCTTGGTTCAGGCGGGGGCAGGTCGGCGAACTGCGCGCGAAGGTCGGCCAACTCCTCTGCCGGTCGTGCGTGAAACGGGAGCGTGGCCAGCAGGGTGCGGTGCTCGAGAGCCGTCGTCGGATCCAGCGCTGCTGCCATGTCGAGCTGGCGCGACGCCGCCGCCCACTGCCCCGCGGCCATGCTGAGATGGGCGAGGAGCACTCTCCCGACGACCTGCAACCCGGCCGAGCGGTACGGCTCCGTCATGGTCGCCGCCACCGCGCGGACACCCTCGAGATTGTCGCTGAACGACCCCGCGGCCCAGGTGAGCTCGGGCAGATCTCCTTCCGCGTGAGACCCCAGCTGTGCGAGCAGCGCGTCCAACTCTTCTGCATCGCCGCGCTCGAGGACGAGTAGCATCCGCATCTCGAGCGGCACGCGGCTCGCCTCACTGAGCCCGGCCACCTGATCGGCGAGAGATGCCAGCTCCTCCACGTCGCCCTCGGCGGCCGCCAGGCGCGCCAGGTGCACCCGCGCCGTCGCTTGCGCCGGCTCCAGCGCCAGCAGCCGGAGGAGCGGCTCGCGCGATTCCGCGAGCGGGCGCCCGAGGCGCGGGCCGCTGTGGAACAGCACCTCGCTCAGCTGGTACCAGGCCTCCACGTCCTGCGGATAGGTGC
The DNA here is from genome assembly GCA_039591485.1 of Gemmatimonadota bacterium. Lineage (GTDB taxonomy): Bacteria > Gemmatimonadota > Gemmatimonadetes > Gemmatimonadales > GWC2-71-9 > JAOTVV01. Next base: position 2,003 of record JBDHDN010000197.1, on the reverse strand, counting down.
TCACGATGGCGCGGTACAGCTGCTCGCCCTCGAGCGATCGTCCCTGCCGCACCGTTCTGAGCGCGTTCAACAACCGCCGGTCCCGCTCGGCCAGTCGGTCGGCGAAGCGGACGGCCTGCTCCGATGCGACGCTCGCGATGTCGGCCCGGAGCATCCAGTCAGCCGCGACGCTGAGCTGATACCATGCCAGCGCGAACGTCGAGTCCTCGCGGACCGCCTCCTGCAACGCATCACCGGCCTCCGCGAACCGCCCGCTCCACATGAGCTGCGTGCCGAGCAGGTACGCCTTGAGCGCGGGGAGTGAGCTGGTGGTGACCGCGGCGATGCGCGTGAGCCGCTCGCCTGACGCGCCCGGGCCCTCCACCAACAGCTGGGCTGCGAGTCGATCCACCAACGAGAGGACGTTGTCGGCCGCGCCTTCGACCGACGCCTGCGCGAGAGGAGACGACTCGCCGGCCGCGTCGTACAGTGCCGCGTCGAGCCGGACCGTGGCACCCACCTCCACGATGTCGCCCAGCACGAACAACTCGGCGTCGAGCGTTCGAGCCAGGGCCTGGCCCGCCGCGGGCTGTGCGACCGCGCCCTCCGCGTGGTCCACCGCCGCGAACACGGCACGCGGGTCGACCGCGTGCCACGTGCCCGCTCCGTCGAGCTTGGTGCTGAGCAGGCTCACCATGCCCTCGCCCAGGTAGGCGACGTCGGCCCCCCCGCGCACCGTGAACGGGAGCACCGCCACCTGCACCGACCCCCGCACCGGCACCGACCCGTCTCGAGACACGATCGTCCAGGTGAGCGCAGCGACGACGGCCACGACCAGCGCGGCACCGGCCCGGCGCAACGATCGCCGCGGGGCGGCGACCCCGGCGGCGCGCCCCCCCTCGCCCGACCCTGTCCAAAGCGCATCGGCAAACGCGATGGCGCTGGCGAAGCGATCGCCCGGTGACGTGGCCAGCGCTTTGGAGGTCGCCCGATCCACGCCGAGCGGCACCTCGGCCCGGACCCGCCGAACCGACGGGATCGGATCGAACATCCGCTTGGCAGCAATCTCCTCGAACGTCGCCCCGTCGTACGGCGGCGTGCCGGTGAGCATCTCGTAGAGCACGGCGCCGAGCGCGTAGACGTCCGCCCGCTGGTCGACCTCCAGGGCGGCCGCCTGTTCCGGGCTCATGTACGCCGGCGTCCCGACGGCCATCCCCGCCCGAGTGACCTTGGCCTCGTTGGGAACGGACACGGCGCGCGCGATGCCGAAGTCGGCGACGATCGGCTCCCCGGCGCTGAGCAGGATGTTCTCGGGCTTGATGTCGCGATGGACGATGCCCTCCCCGTGCGCGGCGTCGAGGGCGGCGGCCACCTTGCGCGCGATCCCGATCGCCTCGTCGACGGGAAGCCTTCCCTCGCGGTCGAGACGGTCGCGCAACGACTCGCCCTTCACGTAGGGCATGACGTAGTAGAGCAGGCCATCGGCCTCCCCGGAGTCGTGCAGCGGGAGGATGTGAGGATGGTGCAGGTTGGCGGTGACCTTGATCTCGTGCAGGAAGCGGGTGGCGCCGACCACGACGGCGAGGTCCGGGTCGAGCACCTTGATAGCGACCTTGCGGTCGTGCTTAAGATCGTGCGCGAGGTAGACCGTCGCCATGCCGCCCCGGCCGAGCTCGTGCTCGACGCAGTAGCGATCCGCCAGGGCTCGTGTCAGTCGATCGCGAACGTCGGTCATCTCCTCCGTACCGCCTTCCTGTCCAACCGTCTTACCGTCGGCCATGTCCGACGCCGGGCATGCCTCCCTATTACGCGCAAGGTACGACGTACGGGGCGCACGCCTCGGGCCTCACCGCCTCGCGTCGTCGACGGGGGCTTTCATCGCCTCCGGCCGCAGCGTGTGGTCGAGCGACGTTCCGCCGAGAGCGCCATGCCCTAGCGGACGCCCATCCGTGTCATGAGCGCCTCATAGCGCGGGTCGGCCCGCAGGCCGGCCAGGTAGGGGTACTTCGTTTCCCACGGCAACC
>JBDHDN010000196.1:0-7219 GCA_039591485.1 Gemmatimonadota bacterium | reverse complement strand
CTTCATCGTCGCGCATCCGAGTGCGCACGATGGTGCGCTGATCGCGGCAATCCTGCGCGGGGCGTTCGAGTATCAGGGTCAAAAGTGCAGTGCCGCCTCTCGGGTCTATGTGCCGGAGAGCCTGTGGAAACGCATCAAGGACCCGATGCTCCACGAGATCGAGGAGATGGCGATGGGCGACGTCCTGGACTTCCGCAACTTCATGGGTGCGGTGATCGACGAGAAGGCCTTCGACGACATCACCGGATACATCGAGAACGCGCGGAAGTCGGAGGATGCGACGATCCTCGCCGGCGGGGAGGCGGACAAGTCGCAGGGGTACTTCATCCGCCCCACCGTGATCGAGGCCAAGAAGCCGGACTACGTCTCGATGGTCGAGGAGATCTTCGGTCCGGTGCTGACGCTGTACGTCTACAAGGACGCCGACTGGGGGAAGACGCTCGAGTTGGTCGACCGGACGTCACCGTACGGACTGACCGGCGGTGTGTTCGCCACGGACCGGCGGGCCGTCCAGCAAGCCGTGACCGCGTTGCGGCACTCGGCAGGCAACTTCTACATCAACGACAAGCCAACGGGCGCCGTGGTTGGGCAGCAGCCGTTCGGCGGCGCGCGCGCCAGCGGTACGAACGACAAGGCTGGCTCCCGGCTGAACCTCATGCGGTGGGTGTCAGCTCGGGCGATCAAAGAGACCTTCGTGCCCCCGACCGACTACCGATATCCCTACATGGACGCCGAGTAGTCGCTTGGGATTGGACGGGCCGGTGTGATCGAGGTCATCGACGACACCGGCCCGTCGCGTCATGCTACAGGTTCTCTTGTACTCTCGACGGAGCGAGACTGTGCGCCACACCGTCATCCCGGCAGCGGTCGGCACGATCGTCTGGATCACGGCCTGTGATCCAGGCGGTGTCACCGAGGCGCGGGATCAGTTGGCCCGAGGGCAGGCCGACACCGTCCAGTATCTTCTGCCGCTCGCGCGCGACACGTTCGATGTCAGCGATCTCGCCCTGAGCGGAGACACGGTGATTGATGGCATCGTAGCTGTGGCGCTCGATCCAGAGACCTTGCGCTACCCGATCGCCGACGATCTGCGATTCGAGGGGGTTACGCTCTCCCTGCTCTCCGTGACCTTTCCCCCCGAGGTCTTTCGGGTTCCGGCGGGCACGCCGCTCGACACGAGCGTGACCTACGCAGTGCTTGCCGACGAGCCACGACTCGAGGGCATCGACAGCCTCAGGATCGCGACTGGTTCGCTCGATCTCGTGACCAGCAACCGGCTGGTCGAGACCATCGACTACACGGTAGTCCTGAATGGGTTTCGCGACGCCGCCGGCGCCCCGCTCACCGCGACGGGCACGATCCCAGCGGCGCCCGGCGACGGCTCGTATGTCAGCCACGTGATTGGCTTTGATCTAGCGGGCGTGACCATCGTGCCCCCATTTGCACGGCTCACGGTTGATCTCGCACTCGTCGTCTCGGGTTCGCCGGCGAACGAAGCGAACGCCACGGACGCGATACGTCAGACCGGAACCGGGGAGTTCACGGTCGACTGGTTGCGGGGCCCTCTCGACCCCACCGTCACGCCCGAGTTGACCGTGAGCGTCGAGGACGACGTCGAGATCCCCGAGTCGTCTCTGGACGTGCTGGGGGATTTCCGGGACCTCGTGGCAGACATGACACTGCAGTCCGCTGGTGCGCGGATCTCGTTTGCCAACCAGGCAGCGACGCCGGTCGAGATCGTCGATTTCGTGCTTGGCGTTGTGACACTCACGCCCGCCGGAGAGGTTCCGATCGATCCGGGGACGGGCGAGCCAGCGTACGAACGGGATGACCGCGGTGATCCGATCCTGGTGCCGGTTCTGGACGGTGGGGCCACGGTGACGGTACCTCGTGCGGGAGCCACCGAGGTCTCGGTGACGATGCCGGCACTGGTGGACCGTGTGGTGAAGTTGCTGCTCGCGGGCGAGCGAGTGGCCGTAGTTGGCTCGGGCACGGCTATCGCGGGCGATGGCCAGCCGAGCACGCTCGAACGGACGGATGCCATCGCGGTCACCGTCGACCTCTTCGTCGGTCTCGACGCGACGATTCCACCAGAGGGAGTGGCGTACCCTCCGGAGAACGAGCGGAATGACGGGCTCGACCTCGATCCAGACGATATCGCGGACGTGATCGACAACCTGCTCCTACGGGCCTTCGCCCGGGCAGAAGTCACCAACGCGACACCGTACGAACTGGAGGTGTCGATTGCGTACATCGAAGGCGATGTCGGTGAAGCGGACGTGTTCACGCTCCCCGGTGCCGTCATCCTCGATCCCGTACGGATCGCGGCGCCGAGCGTATCGGTGGATGGACGGGTGCAGGAATCGGTCGTCGATTCGGTAGAGGTGGCAGTAGCCGGTGCCGATGTCGAGCCTCTGCTGCACCCGGTGTATACGACGACACTCAGGGCGAGAATGTTCGGTGCCCCCGAGGCCGCGGGTCGTGCTGCACTGGGCCCAGACGACCGGGCAATTGTGCACTCGACGATCGTGTTGGAGGTGAAGCGCGGAGGTGGAACATGATGCGCCTCTTTCCCGTGGCCGCGCTCGTGATCGGCCTGACCGGCGTGGCGAAGGGACAAACGGTACCGGATGACTCCCAAGCAGCGCAGGTCGTGCAGGCCTTTCGGCGCACGCCCCAGCTCCGGATCGATCCGTTCCGCCACATGCTCGTGCCCCGGTGGGGGTCGTTGTGTCGGGTGGTGCCATCGCAGCGAACAACGCCCTCAACGTCTCGGATATCGGTGCGCTCATCGAGCTGAACGACAACGATGCTTTCCTGATCAGCGATCTGCTGAACACGGTGGGGTTGGTCCCCGCGGGCAACGCAGCGATCGGTGACGGCCAGGGAGAAGGCGGTGTGTACGTGGGTGGACCCTTCGGTCAGAGCCTCAGTCTGGGGCTCACGATCCAGGGTCGTGGGTACGGGTCGTTCCGGATGGACGAGGATGCCGTCGCAATGCTGCGCGACGGCAACGCCAGCCAACAGTCGTTCGACGTGGGTGAGACTTGGGGCGCAGGCCTCGCAACCGCCGAGGTAGGGGCACACGCGGTGGTGCGGCTCGGCCCGGTTGGCTCGCAGGATGGAGCCCGGGTGAGCATTGGATTCGGTGGTCGTTACATCGAGCCGATCGCGTACGCCCGAGAGGTCACGGTGCTTCGTGACGGCACTCCCCTCTATGTCGGTGCGGATTCCGTCGGTGCGGCTCTGGATCTCGACGTGGCGCACACACCCGATCCATCCCTGGGCAGCGGTTCGGGGTTCGCCGGCGATTTCCTCGCGCGAGTGGATTGGCCGACGTCGGGCCTGTATTTCGAGGTACTCGCGGCCAATCTCGGGAAGGTGACGGTCGAGGGTGTGGAGCGGCGCCTTCTCTCGTTGTCGCTTGCCAGTACCGACCTCGGCGAGATCGGCGACTCCCTCGATACGGCTGAGTTCGCGGTGCAGGATACCAGCGACGTCAAGCTGAGCCTGCCCCGCACACTCAGACTCTCAGCAGGCGCCTGGGCGAACAGCTACCTGCAGCTCGATGCCAGTCTGTCCATCCCAGCCGGTGGCGATCTGGATCTGCCGCTCGCAGCCGACCTCTGGTCCACCTGGCGGTTGGCACCAATCCTGCCTGTCAGGTTGGGGCTCGCTCTCGGCGGCACCTACGGAATCGGTTATACCGCAGGAATCGGCGTCGAGACGCGGACGGTGTACATGCAGGTCCTGGGTGGTTCGTTCGGCGGACTCTTTCGAGGCGCCAAGGGGTTCGCCGGGCGGTTCGAGTTTGGAGTCTACTTCTGAGTTCTCCGACCGGACGCCGGTGGGGACGTACCGGGAGATGTCCGAGGGGCCCCGATTATATTGGGCGGATGCGAAACGATCCTTCTACCGTGAGTGCCCGGTCCTGCGGCGTTCTGTTGGCGCTTGCAGGAGCCCTCGTCGGCTCGGCCGCATGCTCGGCTGGTCGGGAGCAGCCCCGTGAGGTGGATGCGCCAGCTGTGTTGCGCGCTGCCGAGCCTGGGGAGTCGCACGTCCGCAACATTCGACAGCTCACGTTCGACGGCCAGAACGCCGAGGCGTACTGGTCGCCAGACGGGACACAGCTGATCTTTCAGCGCACGAGCGGCGAAGAGACCTGCGACCAGCAGTACATCGTGAATGTCGACGGCTCCGGTCTGCGGATGGTGTCCAACGGGCTCGGCCGGACGACTTGCGGCTATTTCTATGGCGGCGGCTCGCGGATCGTGTACTCGAGCACGTTCCAGGCGGACGAGGCGTGCCCTCCGCCGCCTGACTTCAGTCGTGGGTATGTCTGGGCGCTGTACGACTTCGACATCTACACCGCCGATACCACCGGTGGAGACCTCAGCCCGATCTTCAGCACGCCGGGCTACGACGCCGAGGCGACCGTGTCGCCGGACGGGAACCGGATCGTGTTCACGTCGACCCGGGATGGCGATCTGGACATCTACACCATGAGTGTCGACGGGAGCGATGTACAGCGCCTCACGACGACCGTGGGCTACGATGGCGGTCCGTTCTACTCGCACGACGGGAGCATGATCGTCTATCGCGCTTGGCATCCCGAGACACCTGACGGAGAGGCGGACTATCGTGCGCTGCTTGCGGCCAACACGGTGCGCCCGAGTCGGATGGAGATCTGGGTGATGGACGCTGATGGCTCGAACCAGCGGCAAATCACCAATTTGGGCGGCGCGAACTTCGCGCCGTATTTCCACCCCGACAACCGGCGGATCATCTTCTCGTCGAATCACGAGAATCCCGATGGCCGCAACTTCGACCTGTACCTGATCGGACTCGACGGAGCCGGACTCACGAAGGTGACGACATACGGCGACTTCGACGGGTTCCCGATCTTCTCGCCCGACGGCTCGAAACTCGTGTTCGCCTCGAACCGTCATGGGACGGTAGAGGGAGAGACGAACATCTTCGTTGCCGACTGGGTGGAGACGCCGTAGCCCATCTTACGCAACTCGAAGGGACGGAGTGACGGTGGCAGCAAGTTCGCAGTTCGGCGAGAGTCGGTTGGCGACACCGAGGTACGAGAAGAAGCCTGTTGGCGAAGTTGCGCGCGACTGGCTCAAGTCGATTCTGATCGCGCTCGTGATCTGGTTCTTCGTTCGCTCACTGCTCGTCGAGGCCTTTCGGATCCCGTCCGGGAGCATGGAAAACACGCTGCTGATCGGTGACTTCCTGTTCGTGAACAAGGCGCTCTACGGTGCCGAGATTCCGATCGTGCACACGCGGCTGCCGGCACTGCGGGAGCCAGGCCGCTTCGACATCGTCGTGTTCTACTCGCCTGAGGAGGAGGGAGTAAACGTCGTCAAGCGGGTAATCGGCATGCCCGGTGACACGCTGGCGATGCTGGATGGCGACCTGTATGTCAATGGTGCCGCGACGCCCGAGCCGCACGCGATCCGCACGGGCGCACGGTTCGATCCGGAGGATCCACGCATGCGGGAGTGGCAGGTGGACTATCTGGTGGAGCGGGAGCCGCGATCCTACCGACCGACGCTCAGGAACTGGGGACCGCTCGTCATTCCGGCCGACTCTTTCTTCGTGATGGGGGACAACCGCGACAACTCGTATGATAGCCGCTACTGGGGCTTCCTCGGTCGGGATCGGATCGCCGGCCGACCCCTGCTGATCTACTACAGCTTCGATCCGACGAGCCTCATGCCCCTCCCGTTTTTGACCGGGATTCGATGGGACCGGCTGTTCTCGAGGCCCTACTGACCTGACTGTCTGGCGTCTACCATCTGGCCTGCGCAGCCGTGTACGCGGCCCGGACTGGCACCGGGCCGCTTTCTGCACCGGGTCCCGCAAACACATCCGGCCTGTGACAATGTCGGATGAGGGGTTGCGTAAGGCAAAATTGCCATCTTTAGACATGAAATTTCACTGTTGGGCGATTTGACAAAATATTGTTTGCCAGGAATACTGGTCCGTCTAACCGTCTAACCGTCTAACCGTCTAACCGTCTAAATGGACAGGCTTGATCGCCAGCTGCTAGCCCTGCTTCAGGAAGATGCGCGGCTGGGTTACCAAGAGCTCGGGGATTCCGTGGGTCTCAGCGCTCCGGCTGTCTTTCAGCGTGTTCGCAAGTTGGAGGAGTCCGGAGTCATCACAGGGTACCATGCGGCGGTCACTGCCGAGGCGGTCGGGTGGGGCTATGTGGGATTCCTCCGCGCTGTGCCGGGGCCGACAACCGATCGAGAGCGACTCGTCGCAGGGTGGCGAGCTTCCAGATCGTGCCAGGAGTGTCACCTGCTTACAGGGCAGGTCGGCTACCTCGTGAAGCTCCGATTGCAGGCCGCGTCCGATCTCGCCGCCCACGTCGAGGCGGCTCGCCGAATGGGGTGCAGTGTGACGGCAGAGATCGTCCTCGCCACGGAGTTGGAGCGACGCGGCGTTCCTGCATTCTAGGAACTAAATGCCAGACTGCGGGGGCCGACGCGGCCCCCGCACGACTCCTCATGTGGGCTCAGCTGCCGATGAGTTCCCTCTCCGACGGCTGTGTGACCTGGGGCGGGATGTAGACAGCCTGCCGGCCGCACTTTCCGCACTTCAGCGTCACCTGGCGATACGTTTGGGCCCGATTCTTTGGGAGCCGTCGCTTGGGAGTCCGCTCAATGCTGCCGTTCCCACAGGACGGGCAAATCAACGGCTCACGGTCGCGATCGGCTAGGATGAGTTGGAGGGCCTCAGGGGCCCGGAATTCTTTGATACCTCGACGTCCCACGAAATCCACTCCCGCTATGCTGCCGCAGGGAATCTATCCCGGATCGGGTGCCATGCCAAATCCGGGTTCGCAAGTGCCTCGCGGCTCTTGACGGCCCGCGAATTGCGGCGCACTCTCGGTACATCACGTCTCCAAGGGAGTGCTGCAATGCCCCCGACCGACGAGCCAGGCAACGCCTACGTGAACGTCGCCGAGGTCGAGATCGATGCCGTCCATCCTGGGCGAACCGGCTTCATTCTCACTGGGCGCGGAAGCGACAAGGCGGACTACCGACTGGAAGTGGAACTCGAGCTTCCGGTTGACCAGCGGACCAGGTCGGTGCTCGCGGAATTGCTCGCGCAGTCAGATTGGCGTATTCAACGGAGGGCACACCAGCCCTTTCGATCGCGGCGACTCCGAGAGCGGCACCGGGCCGTAGCCACGGGAGAC
>JBDHDN010000195.1:0-12432 GCA_039591485.1 Gemmatimonadota bacterium | reverse complement strand
GCCCTCGCTGGCGGCCGTGCGCAACAGCAGGGACACTGCGGCTTCATCGGCTGGAGCGACCAGGGGTTGGTTTGCGGACCCCGTGCCGACGATCGCCTCTGCTCCGAGCAGCGCCCGAACGTGCCTCGTGATCACTTGCCTTCCATCCACTCGCGAGCACGGGCCGATACGTCATCGAGGAAACTCCGTGCCTCCAGGACGTACGGTCCAGCATCGGCCGCTGCCCAGGGACGGGTGAGTACCTGCTGCACGTCGAGCTCAGAGAGTGCAGCGAACAGGTTGGGGAACTGCTCCTGCACGCGTCGATGCATCTCGTCTGGCGGTAGCACCTCTTCCCACGGCGGCGCGTCCATCCAGACACGGATCGTCGCGAGCGTTACGATGACGGGATACACCTCCTGCATCGCTCGGCTGCCGTCCTCGTCGACCACATACCGCTCCGCCCGCTCCACCCGCTGGGTGGAATTCGTGATTTGATCCTTCACCAGATGCCGCCACCGTGTGGGCGCGTTGGCGCTCATGCTACCTCCCGCTTCACGCTGTCGATACCGCACGGAGGAATCCCGTCGTTCGGCAAGACCTTGCCGGGATTGGCGCGTCCGTGCGGATCGAACACCTGCTGGACGCGCCGCATGGCGCCAAGGGTCTCCATGTCGAAGACGAGTGGCAGATACCGGATCTTGTCGAGGCCGACTCCGTGTTCACCTGTCACGGTGCCGCCCGCGGCGATGCACACGTCCATGATGGCTGCCGCCGCCGCTTCCACGCGCTCCAGCTCGCGTGGGTCCCGAGCGTCGAAGTTCATGTTGGGATGGAGGTTCCCGTCGCCCGCATGGAATACGTTGCTGATTGTGATGCCGAACCGCGTCCCGATCTCCTCGATGGCCTCGAGCACCGCTGGCAGCGCCGACCTCGGCACCACGGTGTCCTGCACGCTCAGATCGGGGCTGATTCGCCCAAGGGCACCGAAGGCCTTCTTGCGTCCGTGCCACAACCGGGCACGCATGGTCGGATCCGCTGCGGTCCGTACACTGCGTGCACCCGCAGCCGTCAGCAGGTCGAGCGTGGCCTCCGCGTCCAGGACTGTTGCCTCCTCGAAGGCACCGTCGAGCTCGACCAGCAGGATCGCGGCGGCATCCGTCGGATACCCAGCCGCATAGATGGACGCCTCGACGGCGCGGATGCAGTTCCGGTCCATCATCTCGAGCGCGGCTGGAACGATTCCGGACGCGATGATGGCCGAAACGGCTTCACCGGCAGCCGGGACACTCGGAAAGTCCGCGAGCAGGGTGCGCACGAATCGTGGGCTCGGCGTGAGCCGCACCGTTGCCCTGGTAGCGATGCCGAATCGACCCTCGCTTCCAACAAAGAGCCCAACGATATCGGGTCCCCAGGGCTCGCCATTGGGCGAGCCGAGCGGCACCTCTGACCCGTCAGGCAGCACGACGTCGAGTGCCAGAATGTGGTTGGTTGTGACTCCGTATTTGAGGCAGTGGGGACCGCCCGCGTTCTCCGCGACGTTTCCACCGATCGTGCAAACCGTCTGGCTCGAGGGATCGGGCGCATAGTGCAGACCGTGCATCGCGGCCGCCGCACCGAGGCGGTCATTCACGACCCCTGCTTCGACGACCGCAAGGCGATTGCGCGCGTCGATTCGGAGAATGCGGTTCAGCCGAGTCAGCACGAGGAGGACCGCATCGGTATCGGCGATCGCACCGCCGGACAGACCCGTACCGGCGCCACGCGCCACGAATGGCGTGTCGGTTTCCGCCAATTGCCGCACCACCGCACCAACTTCCGCAGGATCGCCGGGGAGCACGACTGCGCCCGGGCGCCGCCGCCGTGTCGGCAAGGCGTCCGCAGCGTACGTCTCGAGCTCGGCAGTCCCCGTCCGCACCCATGGCTTACCGACGATTCGGACGAGTCCCTCGAGGACCGCATGCGCAACGCTCATGCAGTGCCCTCGGACGCCAACGGTCGGCGACCGTTCCGTCTCGCTCGCTTCTGAAGCCGGACCTGCGCAGTCGTCAACTCGGTGGCCTGCCCGAGCACCTCGCGCAGTATGCGTAGCCTATCGATGGTGGACCGCAACTCGAGCAGCTGCACCTTGCTTCGTATATCAAGCGGGAGCGCGCTAGCGATAGCAAACGATAGTGCGTCCGGTTCATTGGGTGGCTCGGGGAGGTCCGGGCGGTCCGGCAGCTGACGAGCGACTTCTCGATAGCCTTCGAACTGCCGATGTAGCTCCGCCGCGAGCGTCAGTAGCTCGGGATCGTCCCCCTCCTCCTCATCTTTGATCGGAACGATCTCGGCGACGAGATAAAGGCGGTCGGCGTCCACGTAGTCAACGATGGCATACCTGGTATCCCCCGCCACGACGATGTTCGAGCGGCCATCCGGCAGCGGCACGACCGATTGGATGATGGCAGTGCAACCCACGGAGCCGATGGCGGGCGCCGATCCCGAACCGTCCGTTACAGGTGTGATGCCGAATTGACCGTCGTCGGCCCGACAGTCGGCGACCAATTGGCGGTAGCGGGGTTCGAAGATGTGCAGCGCCTGAGACGCTCCGGGGAACAGCACCAGCGGGAGCGGAAACTGGGGAAGCGTGCGCGTTTCCATGATACGGAAGATACGACACTGCACGGCAGAGAGAATCGGCGTGAGCGATCCGATGCAGAACGGCCGCCATTGGCGGCCGTTGTGATAGGTAGAATCCCGCCGGTGTGCCCTAGGCGGCGCCCCAGAATCCCTTCAGGGCTTCACCGTGTGGGCTCTCGCGGAGCTTCTCGAACGCACGCTCCCGTATCTGGCGGATGCGCTCCCGTGTGACGCCCATCAGCTCACCGATCCTCTCGAGCGTCATCCCCTCTGAACCCTCCTCCAGCCCGTAGTACAGGTAAAGGATCTTGCGCTCCCTGGGTGTGAGATAGGCATCAAACACCCCGTCGATGAACTCACGCATGAGCCGAGTGTCGGTTTCCGCCTCGATCTCGCCGCCCTCCTGCCCCGCGAACCGCTCACCGAGTGTCGCTGCATCGCGATCGGTTCGGTCGACTGGAGCGTCGAGCGACATCTCTGCCGCGGTCATCCGACGCGCGCTCCGCACGTTTTCGACCGTGTCGTTCAGGGCTCGCGCAATCTCGTCGTCCGTGGGCTCACGGCCCAATTCCTGTGAGAGATATGTTTCGGTACGGGCCATCCGGATGAGGTGGCTGTTCTGGTTGAGGGGAATCCGCACGCTCCGCGTCTGCTCGGCGAGTGCCTTGAGCACTGCCTGCCGTACCCACCAGACCGCGTACGAAATGAACTTCACGCCCTGATCGGGATCGAACTTCTTCACCGCCTTGAGTAATCCCTCGTTGCCGATGGCGACGAGTTCCGACAGATCCAAGCCGTGCCCCTGATACTTCTTCACGTAAGAGATGACAAACCGGAGGTTCGCGGTCACAAGACGCTCCGCCGCATCCTGCTCGCCCGCCCGCGCGCGCCGCGCCAGCCGACGCTCTTCCTCGGCGTTCTCTATGAGGGGAAGCTTCTGAATGTCCTGCAAGTACTGATCGAATGCGCCAGAAGGTGGAGCGCGAAAGAAGGCCTTCGTCCTGCCGCTGCGAACCTGGGTCATAGACGCCCCGAGCTTGTGGAAATTCAGGCCATCGTGGGGAGGAACGGAGGCCCTGGGAGACCCGCCAAAATGGCCGATTTCAGGCGCGGCGAATATAGGAAACGCCGGGGACCTCGTCAAGCAAAGCCGTTTTATCCACATCACAAATCGTTTTCCAGTAACCCGTTGCCAGCTTTGTCCACTTTCCCGTTTCCACACGTGGCAGCAACACGCAGGCAGGTTCGAATAAGTGTTTGTCCAGTAATCGTTTACGCCGCGTTCTGCGGAATTCCGCCCCAATCCGTCTATCCGGGCCAATGCCACCGCCCGAGACTGGTGCGTCCCGCTCGACCTCATGACCGGGATGCGCACCGTGAGCCCACTCTGCGATCCGGATCCGATACTCCGCCGTCTGCGCCAGCACTGCAAACCTGACAGTGCAACATGCTTCTCCATGAGGGTGTTCTGCGGCCTCCAACACTCGCGCGGTGGTACACGCGGTGCGGTGGTGTGGTCGGCGGTGCGATCTGGTACTGCGATGTGCTGACGTGCCCCGGCAAGGCTCCGTCACTCATGCCGCGCCGAGTTCCGACGGTGCGTTTCGCCGCGCAAGGGTGTCTTGTGGGAATCCGCGATGACCGTGTCAAGTTGGGCGGGGCGGCGTGCCGGCGGGGATTTGGAAGGTCGTCGAGTCTCTCGATCAGCCAGAGCCACCGACAGAGGGGCCTCCGGTCGGACGCTACCGTCGGCATCGCGGCCGCTACAGCTTGACCTCTCCTTCAATGACCGTCACGGCCTCGCCGCCAACCTCGATCTTCAGCGGTCCGCCCCTGCCATCCGTGGTCACAGTCACGGCGATCCGGCTCGGCCTCTCGATCTCGATGCCCTGCTCCACCACGATGTGGGCCGTGGTTCCTTCGGGCCGGATGACGCCATGCTGCACGAGGTATGCGCCAAGCGCTCCGGCAGCGCTGCCCGTCGCGGGATCCTCGGGGACACCCAAGCCGGGTGCAAACATGCGACAGTGGACAGTGGCATCGGCCCTCGTAGTCTCCGTCGAATAGCACATTACGCAGTCGGTGCCGAAACGCCGCAGGAAGGCAGCGAGCGCCCCTCCTGCCCCGCCGACCGGCAAGTGCTGGAGCACCTCGAGAGACCTGACAGGAGCCATCAGCTGAGGCAGGCCAGTCGAGACGACTTGGGGGGCAGGGTGGGGGGCAACCGCGTCCACCGGTCCGCCGAGTGATCCGCTGAGCGCAGCCGTGTCCTCGATGACGGGTCCGAACACTGCGGGAGTCTGAACCATGGTCACCTCGACCGGGGCGCCTCCCGCTGTGCGAATCCGCACAGGGAGCACGCCCGCCCCGGTTTCCTGGGTCACCTCGGTAGTGCTGCTTGTCTGCAAGTCCAGCCGCCCCAGCTCGGCGAGTGTCCACCACGTCCCGATCGTCGGGTGGCCAGCAAGGGGAATCTCCGCAGTAGGTGTGAAGAACCGCACCCGCCGCGTGGCCTCCTCGCTGTCGAAGACGAACGTCGTCTCGGACAGGTTCATCTCGCGGGCGATCGCCTGCATGGTGGCGGTGTCGAGGCCGGCCGCATCCGGAAAGACCGCCAGCGCGTTGCCGGTCAGCGGCACGCGCGTGAACACATCGATCTGCCGGAAGCGGTAGACGGCCACCGTTACCAGGTCTGGTCGGGAATGCCGTGCCGGTGGTTCGCCAGCCGGGCGAGAACGAAGAGCAAATCGGACAGCCGGTTGAGATAGACCAGAATCTCCGGTGGGACTTCGGCTGTCCGGTGCAAGGTGACGACGGAGCGCTCCGCGCGGCGGGCCACGGTACGCGCCTGGTGCAGGTGCGCCGCTTTGGCACTGCCGCCCGGTAACACGAAGTGGGTGAGCTCCGGCATCTCGTTGTCACACCGGTCGATCACCGCCTCGAGTTCCGCGATCCGAGTCTCGGGAAGAACCGCCTTCTCCAGAGATACTGCGACCCTATCGGGATTCGGGGTCGCCAAGCGGCCCCCGATCGCAAAGAGATCCCGCTGAATCGATTGCAGCAACTCGCGCTCGAAGTTGAGCGGGTCTACTGCCAATATCGTCCCGATGGCTGCATTCAGCTCGTCCACGTCACCGTAGGCTGCCACGCGGATCGCATCCTTGCTCACGCGCCCCCCGCCGAACAGCGACGTCTCCCCGGAGTCACCCGTCTTCGTGTAGATCGTCACGGTGCGTGAAGCTAGGCATTGGACCGCGCTCTCGCTACCGCCGGCGGTGGTGACAGCGACTCAGCAGGTCGAGTATCATGCTCCGTGACCACGACGGAGGCCACGGGCCATGTCCGAGTCCGAGTCTGCAATGGGAAGATATCGGGTCGCGATCGTTGGGTCGGGGCCCGCGGGGTTTTACGCGGCGGAGTACCTGCTGAAGCGCACCCAGCTACCGATCGACGTGGATATGTTCGAGCGTCTCCCGGTGCCGTTCGGACTCGTGCGATTCGGGGTGGCTCCCGACCATCAAAAGATCAAGGCGGCGACGCGCGCTTTCGAGCGAATCGCGGACGATCCGGCATTTCGGTTCCTCGGTAACGTGGAGATCGGACGGCACCTCAGCATAGACGAATTGCGCCGCCACTATCACGCGGTCTGCCTCGCGACGGGTGCGGAGACCGACCGGTCGATGGGCATCCCTGGGGAGGATCTCGCGGGCAGCCACGCGGCCACCGAGTTCGTGGCTTGGTACAACGGCCACCCGGACTATGCGGACCGCGCCTTCGATCTCTCCGTGGAACGGGTGGCAGTGGTCGGGGTCGGGAACGTGGCCGTCGACGTAGCCCGGATCCTCTGCCGGCTGCCCGAGGAGCTGGCCGCGACCGACGTCGCGGATCACGCGCTGGACGCTCTCCGGGAGAGCCGCGTGCGGGAGGTCTATATCCTCGGCCGTCGTGGTCCGGCACAGGCAGCGTTCACGAATGCTGAAGTCAGGGAGCTCGGCGCACTCGCCGGTTCCGACGTCGACGTCGTGTCGGAGGAGATCGACCTCGATCCGCTGAGCCAGGAGGAGGTTGCGCGCAGTGACGATCGGGCACTTCGCCGCAAGCTGGAAATCCTGCGGGGATTCGTCGGTCGCCCCTCTGCCGGACGGCCTCGAAAGCTGGTACTTCGGTTCCTCGTCTCGCCCGTGGAGCTGATCGGGGACGATCGCGGGTACGTGAGCGCGATCCGGCTCGTGCGGAACGGGCTCTACCGCGACGAGCGGGGGAGCCTGCGAGCGAAACCCACTGACCGCACGGAGGTGTTGCCGGTCGGAATGGTCTTCCGCTCCGTGGGGTATCGGGGCGTACCGGTGCCCGGCGTGCCCTTCGACGATCGTGCCGGATGCATACCCACCGTAGCGGGACGCGTGCGCGATCCGGAAACCGGGCGCAGCCTGCCCGGCCTGTACGCAGCCGGGTGGATCAAGCGTGGACCGACGGGCGTGATCGGCACAAACAAGCCGGAGGCAACCACGCGTGTTGACCTTCGCAGACTGGAGACGGCTCGACGCGATCGAGGTGGAACGCGGCAGGACAGCCGGGCGTCCCCGGGTCAAGCTCGTCACGTTCGACGAGATTGCCCGCGCGCTCGCGGAGCGGTGAGTGCCGGCTCTAACGCGCCATCTCGACGACCACGGAATCGATCGTCGAGAGTACCTCCGCCGAGCGAGCCGCGTGGTTGTTCACGATCACTGAGAAGGTGAGTCGCTCGCCGTCGGGTCGGTCGATGTAGCCGGACAGAGCATTCACGTGGAAGATGCTGCCGGTCTTGGCGAAGACCCGGCCTTCGAGAGGTGTCCCGACGAATCGCGTTCGTGGGATGCGTGTCCATGTATCGCAGCAACGTGACGAGCGCGCGTGGTGTGAGGAGATTTCCGGACGACAGGCCCGATCCGTCACTGAGCCAGAACGCCGTCGAGTCGATCCCGACCGAGTCGACCAGGAACGCCCGCTCGACTTCGATGCCGGCATCCCAGGATCCCTCGCCGCCCACGATGCGTCCGAGCGTCTTCAGAAGCATCTCTGCGAACCAGTTCTGGCTTGAGTTCAGCACCGGGAAGATGAGGTCCCGGAGCGGGCGTGACGACAGTTCCGCGACCGGGGGGGCGGTGCGCCACGATGCGTAGTGCAGGCTGTCACGCGTCGTGAGCGTCGGACCGCCGACGCTCACGCCCACCCGCGCCAGCGCGGTGCGCAACGCGGCCGCGAAGTAGAGGTTCGGGTCAGGAACGGCGAAGTACTCTGTGCGCTCTCGCGCATCGACCGGCATGCCGCCTTCCGCCCAGATGCGGTGCGTGCCGGCGGTCCGATAGAAGTCGATCGTCCGCCGTTCTCCGGCTGCGACCGTGCGGCTGCGATTCTCAAGCGTGAAGAGCCCGACGTCCGGGGCGAGCTCGATGAGCACGGGGGCATCGGTACGTGGCCCTGGCCGGTAGGTCAGGTCGATGCTGTTGACGTTGAAACCGAGTCCGCTGACCGGCGCCGCATACCACCAGTTGAGGTCGTACGCTTCCCAACTCGGATGGTGCAGCTCAGCGTCGAAATAGCTCCCGTCACCGACGATCGCACCGCGCACGTGTCGGATGTCGCGGGCTGCGATCTGCATGGCGAGACTGTCCATGCGTGACCAGGCTGTATCGCAGACACCGACGGCCGTGGTATCAATCCCGTAGCAGCGGGTAGCAAACGTCGGATCGCCGCGCCCGTACACCACGAGATCGCCGTCGAGCACGCCGTCGACGAGCGATCCGGCAGCGTAGACGCTCGATACGGCACGGTACTCCGGTTGCAGCATGGCGACGCCAGCGGCAACGACCACGAGCTTCGTGTTGGATGCGGGTACGAACAGGCGGTCGGCATTGGCCGCGTACAGGACCTGGCCCGAGCCGTCGACGACGAGGATACCCCAATGGCCGCGGTCGAGGGGCGCTTTCGCGAGGTGGCGCTCGATTCTGCGAGCGAGTCCATCCTGGGCGGCGATTGGGGCAGCGAGGGCTGCGAGGGCCAGGAGAGTCATTGCTCCCGCGGCGTGGTGGATTCTGCGTAGTTTAGTGGTGGTCATCGGCCGGTCGCGGGAAGTCGGTTTCGGCGGCAGCGGCAACCTATGTGAGACTGGCGGAGGCGTCAATTCCGAGCAACGGGTGCGTTGCCCGGCGAGCGAAGGTAGGTCGCACTCATCGTCCAGCTTCGAGCGGCACTCGTCTGCTGTCTCCTGACGGCAGTGCCGGTACCAGTGTCGGCCCAGGCTCGGCCGTCGGAGGGCCCGGTC
Source organism: Gemmatimonadota bacterium (assembly GCA_039591485.1). Classification (GTDB taxonomy): domain Bacteria; phylum Gemmatimonadota; class Gemmatimonadetes; order Gemmatimonadales; family GWC2-71-9; genus JAOTVV01. The sequence goes on along the minus strand of JBDHDN010000195.1, from coordinate 3,527 downwards.
GTGCTCGGCGTGTCGTTCGAGGGCAATCATGCGATCAGGGACGAGGTCCTGCAGACCGCCATCGTCACGTCGTCGTCATCGTGGTTCGCGCGCTCCCCGCTGGTCCGGTGGATCGGTCTCGGTGAGAAGCGCTACCTGAACGAGACGGAGCTGCGCCGCGACGTGCTACGGCTCATGGCGCTGTACCGTCAGACGGGTTTCACGGACGCCGTGGTCGATACGCTCGTCCGCCGCAGTGACGGCGCCGTGAGCATCCGCTTCGTCGTCGAGGAAGGCGAGCCGGTTCGGGTGGACACCGTCGTCGTGACAGGACACGAGCAGGTCGTCCCGACGGTGACACTCACCGAGCGGCTTCCCCTCCAAATCGGTGCACCGTTCAATCGCCTCCTGTTGCTCGCATCCGCTGATACGATCCGTGCCCGGCTGGCCAATCGTGGCTATCCGGCCGCCGAGGTGTTCCGGAACTTCGACATCGATCGTGAGGCTCGCCTCGGCCGGGTGCATTTCGAAGTGGATCCCGGGCCGCGGACGACGGTCGGTGATATCGAGGTGGTGGGGCTCGAAGGGGTAGACGAGAACGTGGTGCTCCGCACCCTGACGCTGAAGCGGGGCGAGCTCTACCGGCAGCGGGAGCTGTACCGCAGTCAGCTGGCGCTCTACCGAACCGATCTCTTCTCCTATGTGAGCGTCGCGCCGGCGGACACGTTCCCGAGTGCCGCCTCCGATTCGGTGGTGGACCTGCGGGTGCGCGTCGCCGAGAGTCCCCGCCATCGCGTGCGCCTCGGCGGCGGGTTTGGCACGGTCGACTGCTTCCGAGCCCTGGCGTCATACACGGTGTACGACTTCCTGGGTGGTGGGCGGTCGTTGGAGCTACGCGGGCGCAGCTCGAAAATCGGCGGCGGTGAACCGCTCGACTTCGGGCTGCAGAACTCGATCTGCAGGGCACTCGCGGAGGAGCAGGATGCTGGACGGCTCAAGCTCAACTACAACCTGACGGCGACGTTTCTCCAGCCCTATGTTTTCTCGCCCCGGTCACGGGTGAGCCTCACCGTCTTCGGCGAACGGTATACGGAGTATCGAGCGTACCTGCGCGAGGCGATTGGCGGCGAGGTCGGGTTCGGGTATGACGTCGCGCCGGATCTCCCCATCGCAGTGGCGTATGGATTGTCGTACGGAAGCACACAGGCCGAGCTCTCCGTGTTCTGTGCTTACCTCAATGTTTGTAGCGAGGAGGATGCCGCCTTCTTCGCCGAGCGACGCCGTCGGGCCACGCTCACCTTGACGGCGGTACGAGAGCGCCGCAATTCGATCTTGAACCCGAGCAGAGGGCACCGGGCGACGGCCGAACTGGTCTGGGCATCGCCGCTCATCGGTTCCGATACGCTCATACAGTTTACGAAGGGGACGATTGAGTTCTCGGCCTACCGGCGCTTCCTCACCCGGGGCATCCTTGGCGTCCGCGTGAAGTTCGGGACCGTGTTCCCGACGAGGTACGGGGCGACCGAGCAGGACTACGTGCCCACTGAGGACCGATTCTATGCTGGCGGTGCCAACAGCGTTCGGGGGTACGGACACAACGAGCTGGGACCGAAGGTGTATGTACGTGAGATCACGGTGGATTCGGTGGACCAGAATGGCCAGATGGTGGCTGTCCCGGACACGACGATTCGTCTGTCGCCGACCGGTGCCAACAACCTGCTGCTCATGAACGTCGAGTACCGGATTCCCCTGTCGGCCTCGTCCGATCGGTTCTCGCTGGCGGCATTCGTCGACGGCGGGCATCTCTACGGGGGGCCCGGAGGCTCGTCGAGCTTCCGAGTCACCCCGGGCTTCGGCTTCCGACTGGCGTCGCCGCTGGGGCCAATCCGACTGGACCTCGGCTACAACCCTTATCCGCCGGAGGAGTATCCCATCTACGAGTACACTGCCGACCGAACCGAGCTGGTTCAGGTCGGTGACTATGCGCCCGCGCTGAGCTTCTTCTCGCGCTGGCATCTGCACCTCTCGGTCGGACAGCCGTTTTGATGCGACGCGTATTGGGTGGGTTGCTCGTTGCCGCCAGCTGGGTGATCGGGATCGTCCTTGGGGTGACCGGGGCTGCGCTCCGGACTCAGCCGGGCCGTGAGGAACTGGTCCGCTGGGTGATCCACGTGGTGAACGGGACAATTGGGGGCACCATCGAAGTCGGTCGGGTGGGTGGGTCCTTTCTGCGCGGACTCGAGCTGGAGCAAGTGGCGATATTTCACGCCGACGGCACACCAGTGCTGACGGCAGACCTCGTGGGTGTGCAGTATACGTTCCGCGAGCTGACTGCGGGCCATATCGTGCTCGGCGCGCTCGAGGTTGAGCGCCCCACCATCACCGTCGTCCAGCCCGCCTCGGGCACGCGGTTCAACTTCATCGAGGTAATCAACCCCGAGCCGGGCGGCGGGGACGGCGGCCCTTCTCCCCTCGTGGCGTTCAACAATGTCAGAATCCTCGACGGCAGCATCTTCATCAAGACACCGCTCGGCACATCCCCTCCGCCGGGCACCGAGATCGAGCAAGGACCGGATGGGCCATTGCACGTGCGACGCCTCACCGGTGTCGATGCGACGCTCGCGTACTTGCGGGTAGCGTCACCCGAGCCCGACGCGCCAATCCTGGCCAGGGTCGCCAACCTCCGGGCGGAGGTCTCGGATCCTGCGATCGATCTGCGTAGCCTCGACGGGGAAGTGCGCGTGTGGGGTGACTCGCTTCGGCTGCAACTTGCGCGGGTCGCGTTGCCGGCCAGTACGGCCGCGCTCGAAGGGACCATTGCCTGGCCGACGGGTCCAATGCTGTTCGACCTCCGAGGAGACGCGCCGGCTGCGCATACGGACGACGTGCGGGGCCTCGTCGAGGCGCTTCCGGCCGGGCTGAGCGGCCGGGCCCAATTCGCCGTTCGATCGCTCGCCGAAGATGTCCTGGAATTCAGCGGCATAGACCTCGATGTCACGGGGCTGGGCAACGGACGGATGGTGGGCGAGTTGGGCATGGTCTTGGGGCCCGGCGACACGTGGCGCTTCCAGCGGACCGTCCTCGCCCTCGAACAGTTCGATCTCGATCATGTGCGGGGCTTCCTCGACACGCTGCCGTTCGGAGGCACGATCACCGGCGACGTCACGATTGAGGGGCCCTCGGTCCGTCTGCAGCTTGATGTTGATGCGACGTTCACCGATGCCCTGGTCGCAGGGCGGCCCAGGACGTACCTCCGGGGACGCGGGCCGGTCTCTCTCGTCGGCGACGATTTCATCTTCCGATCATTCGTCGTGGACACGGCGGACGTCTCCCTCCTCACCGTCCGGCGGCTCGTCCCGTCCGTGATCGTCGACGGCCGGATCGGTGGTGTGGGGCAGCTCGATGGCTCTTGGCGCAACGCGACCTTCTCCGGGTTGCTGCGCCATCGCGATGCGCCCCGCCCCGTCTCCGAGGGCCGCGGCTTCGTTCGGATCGACGCCCGGGGGGATACGGTTGGCATCTTCGCTGGCCTCGATTTCGACTCCCTA
>JBDHDN010000194.1:0-18221 GCA_039591485.1 Gemmatimonadota bacterium | reverse complement strand
ACAGGATCGGCGCAGGATCCGGCGACGCTGGTGACCCGCGGAATCCAGGCGTACGATGCTCTCGATCTTGCGGCGGCAGCCGGGTTGCTGCGACAGGCGCTCGCCGCGCCGAGCGAGGTGGGGATCACGCCGGAGCAGCGCACGACCGCGTTGAGCTATCTCGGTGCTACCGAGTTTCTGCGCGGCAGCACGGATTCCGCCGAGGCCGCCTTCCGCCGTCTCGTGACGGAAGAACCGCGCTACGTGCTCGACGAAGTGGTGTTCCCGCCGGAGATGACGGCGCTCTTCGCACGAGTGAAGCGGGATACCAAGGTGGTGCAGCCGGCAGTCCCGCCGGTCGCCCGGTTCCAAGCGGGTGACCCGTCGTACCGACCTGAGCTGATCGCCAGCTCCTCCCACCAGATCATCGCCACCGTGAACGGTAGCGACGGGATGCCCGTCCGACTGCTGTTCGAGGGATTGATCGGTGACAGCCTGGAGCTGGTGTGGGACGGCCTGACGACGTGGGGCAGCGCCGTCGAGTCGGGTCGCTACTATCTCCGGATCGAATCGCTCGGGCAGGACCGGGAGCCCGTTCGCGTGGTCCGGGTGCCGCTGGACGTGACCGTCCTGAGCGTGGATACGCTCGCGCATCCGGCCCCTCCGTCGGATTCACTCTATCTCCCGGAGCGAATGCAGGGCGGGCCGGCACTCGAGGCCTTGGTCGGCGGTTTGGTCGCCAGCGCGGGCATCGCGCTGTTGCCATCCGTCGTGGCGTCGGATGCGTCGCTCTCGGGAGGACGGATCGCGGTGGCCGGCACGGTAGCCATCGGGGGGGTGGTCGGTTACCTCATGCAGCGGCCGGGAAAGACCATTCCCTCGAACGTGCAGCACAACGATCGGATCAGGCAGCAGTGGCGAGCGAGCGTCGACCAGGTTGCGCAGGAGAACGCGCGCCGGCGCGACCGGGCCCGGATGCTGGTCTCTGCCGGCCCTCCCGCCGTCGTCGACCTGGAGGCTCCGTGAGTAGGGCGGCCGCAGCGCTGCTGGCCTGCGCGGCCGTGCTGCTGCCCGACGGTCGTGCGGACGCACAGCCGCGCTTCGGGGGCCAGCTGCGCGGGGTACTGTCCCTGGCAGGGGTCGAGCGCACCCGGGCCGACCTGACGGCGCAACTCGACGGAACCCTGATTGGCCTAGACGGGACGCTCCGGTTCGGGATGTTCGAGTTAGGCGGTCGCTACCTCGAGGGAGGCATCGCGCAGGGGGACGGGGTCGCCTCGCAGGACCTGGTCGACGGCGAGCTCCAGGTGCGCGTTCGGCCCGTGCGATTCCTTGCGATCGGTTTCGGCCCCCACGCACGCAGCTATGTGGAGGCGGGTACGGAGCGCTGGCTGGTGTGGGAAGCCAGCGCCGCGATGAGCGCGTGGCTGGTACGAGACGTCCTGCGGAGTTCAATCGACCTGAGGCTTGGCCTGGGAGGCAGCGTGAATTCCGGCGCGGCCTTCGGTGCGGGGCGCAGTGTCGCTGGCGGACTCGAGCTGCGGTTCCCGCGCACCCCGATCTTCGTGGGTGTGGCCTACAGCGTCGATCACCGGTCCCTGGCCGACGACTCGCGAATCGATACCGTAGAGCAGTTCGTGGTGCGGGCCGGCGTCTGGCCTTAGCCGGGCAGCAGGCTCCGCGCCACGAATCCCAGGTTGGCAGGGCGCTCCGCGAGGCGTCGCATGTACCATGGGAACCACTCGCTTCCGTAGCTGATCAGCACCCGCACCCGGGCACCCGCCGCGGCGAGTCGTGCCTGGTCCTGCCGCCGGATGCCGTACAGCATCTGAATCTCATAGGCGCGCGGATCGACGCCCGCGCCCTCGGCAAAGTCCTGGAGCCGTGCGATCAGCTGGAGATCATGCGTCCCGAATCCGACCCGCACACCCGCCTGCCGCGCGTCGCCACCGAGCAGGCGCTTGCCGAGGCGCACGAAGGCCTCGTCCACGTCCTTCTTGCGCGGGAAGGCCAGGGCCGGGGGCTCGGCGTACGCCCCCTTGACCAGCCGCACGGCTGCACCGCGCGCGATCAGCGCCGCGACATCGTCCGCCGTGCGATAGAGATAGGCTTGGACGCAGATGCCGACGTGGGGAAACTGCTCGCGCAGCGAGCCGTGCAGCGCCAGCGTCGCATCGACGTACCGGGACCCCTCCATGTCGATCCAGACGAATGATCCGGCCGCCCCGGCGCGAGTGACGATGTTCGTAAGCTGCCTGTGGCAGATATCCTGCCCAAGGTCGAGCCCGAGATGTGTGGGCTTGACGGAGAGCTCACTTGCGAGTCCGGCGGCGGCGATGCGGTCAATCGCCTCGCAATAGTGTCGGGTCGCCTGTTCCGCTGCCGCCTGGCTGGAGGTTGCTTCGCCGAGATTCGCGAGGACCGTGAGCATACCGCGGTCGTGAAGGGACTCAGCGGCCCGGAGAGCCGTGTCGACGGTCTCCCCTGGCATGAAACGGCGGACGGCCCGCCGGGCAAACGGTCGGCTCGCAACGTTGGTTCTGAGCCAGCGGCTCTCCGACGCGCGCAACAAGAGACTGCGCATGACTCCCATGACGACCTCGGCAAGGCGCTGTGATGAAACCGACCTGGATCGACATCCGCTCCCACTCCCACTATCGTAATGGTCGCCGCTGCGCGCAGGAAGCAGGTGCGCTCGAGGGCGACCCGCGACTCGTGCAGGGAATCACGCTCTCTCCGGAGGGAATATGGGACGCGTCACGATGATTGGGCTGCCAGTCGCGCTGGCGATCGTGCTGGCTGCACCCCTCACTGGGCAGGAGCAGGCCAAACACAGTGGCTTCTGGATCGGTTTCGGACTCGGGGGAGGATGGAACCTCACCCGGAATGTCGGGGTCGACCAGCGAACGGCGCCTGGAGGAGCGGCGTACCTCAGACTCGGAGGCACGCCGAGTCAGAGCGTCTTGCTTGGCGGCGAGATCATCGGCTGGGGTCGGGAAGAGGACGGTAACACACTGAGCCGGGGCAATGTCAACGTCATGGTGATGTTCTACCCGTCCGTCGACGCCGGAGTGTACCTGAAGGGCGGGCTCGGCGGCGCGAGCATCTCGACCACCGTCGAGGAGGGCAACACGACGACCACCGTGCACGACGAAGGATTCGGCGCGACGGTCGGGTTGGGATGGGATGTCCGGCTCGGGAGCAACTTCTATCTCACGCCGGCAGTGGACTTCCTGTACCAGCGGGTTTCGGATTCGGACAACACGATATTGCTCATCACGCTCGGTGTGCTGTGGCACTAGAGCCAGACCCGCCGCGCCGGTGCGGACTCGCGTGCCGGCCGTGGGTCGACGCATACGAAAGGTGATCCCGTCATGCGTGCAATCCTCACCACCGTCGTCCTGACGGCACTGGTCGCGGCGACAGCATCTGCGCAGGGAGCACGGTACAGGGGATACTGGGGCAGCCTCGGGCTCGGAGGGGGGGCCCGCATCGTTTCCTCCGACGGGTTACTCGTGGGTGGCGAGGTTGGGGGGTGGGGAACGCAGGAGGACGAGGTCTTCGTCGGCCGAGGAAACTGGACTCTCACGGCTGTCGCCTTCCCGGCCGGTCAGCTGGGTCTCTTCGTCAAGGGTGGCTTCGGAGGCGCGACCGTGAGGGCGGTAGACTACCGCGCGGTCGGGGAACCCACAGGCATCTCCAAGACGGGGTTTGGAACGACCTTGGGCGTCGGATACGATATCCCGATCGCGACGGGCGCGTCGCTCACGCCTGGCGTCGACTTCATGTATCAGTGGCTGGACGATCCCGACGTGCGGAACGGGGCGCTCGTGCTACTCACGTTGGGTGTGACCTGGCACTAACGCCGATGGCGCACGATGAACGGCGGCCGAGTCCGGGCCACAGCCCTCGGCCGTCGCATCCACGCCTGATCGATATGACGGAGAGGGTGGGATTCGAACCCACGAGACCCTGACGGGCCTACCGGTTTTCGAGACCGGCTCCTTCAACCGCTCGGACACCTCTCCCGACAGCCCGTGCATAATAGGCGGGCCGGTGCTTACTTTCCACCCCGAGAAGCGGCTTCCGATCGCACACCTGGCGCGCCTCGCTCACGGACCCTGCTATGCCACGCATCCTGATCGNNNTCCTGATCGCTGCGGAGCTCCGCGAGTTACTCGAGCCCGATCCTGTCCCCGGGCACGTTGTGGAGTGGATAGCTGCGGACGCGCCGACCCCCACCGGCGATGTCGCCGCGTTCGTCCCGATCCTGTCCCGCCGCTTCGGCGAGGTCGAATTCACCGGTCTGCCCGCTCTGCAGGTCGTGGCCAATTGTGCCGTCGGCTACGACAACATCGACGTCGAGGCGGCCGCCCGACACCGGGTGGTGGTCACCAACACCCCGGACGTCCTCACGGATGCGACTGCGGATCTGACCTGGTTTCTCATCCTCGCTGTCGCCCGGCGCGCGAAGGAGGGGGAGGCGCTCGTTCGTCTCGGACGGTGGACCGGGTGGCACCCGCAGCAGCTCCTCGGGTTGGAGCTACGCGGAGCAACGCTCGGTATTGTCGGGGCGGGCCGGATCGGGCAGGCGGTTGGTCGGCGGGCGGTCGGGTTCGGTCTGAACGTTCTCTACACCGACCGCGACTCGCAGCCCGAGTTCGAACGCGAAACGAACGCGCGCCGAGTCGACCTCCCCGAGCTCCTCGCGCGAGCGGCGATCATCACCCTCCATGTTCCCTCCACGCAGGACACCCGCGGGATGGTGAATGGCGAGTGGTTCGGCCTTCAGCGTGACGGTGCCATGCTCGTGAATACCGCTCGCGGAGACATCGTGAACGAGCCGGCGCTCCTCGCTGCGCTCGCCTCCGGGCGGCTGGCCGGCGCTGGGCTGGACGTCTTTCCGAACGAGCCGGCAGTGCACCCGGCCCTGGTCGCCCATCCCCGGGTCGTCACGCTTCCGCATCTCGGGAGTGCAACCGTCGCCACGCGGCGTGCGATGGCGGCGCTGGCCGTCCGCAACGTGCGCGCGGTGCTGGCGGGTGAGCGGCCGCTCACGCCCGTCCCACGCGAGTCGTAGATGGGGAGATCGAGCAGGCCCCGACGTGCGGGTAGGAGGCTGCGCCCGCGTTGACGCTCCCTGGGCGGCAGTCTAACTTGCCCCTCGACGATGAGCGTTTCCAGTCGCACGACCCTGCTCGATGCCTCCGGCGTCCGTGATGCGCTCGACCGCCTCTCCCGACGCATCGTCGAGCTCGCGGGTGGAACAGATGAGCTCGTGCTGATCGGCATCCAGCGGCGCGGCTCCGACCTCGCCGAGCGCATTGCCAGCCTCATCGAGGCACGGGAAGGCCGCGCGATTCCTCTCGGTGTCATGGATATCACGCTGTATCGCGACGACCTCCAGACCATCGGCCCGCGGCCGGTGATCGGAGAGACGCGCCTACCGGTCGAGCTGGACCACAAGTGGGTGATGATCGTCGACGACGTGTTGTATACCGGCCGGACAGTCCGCGCGGCACTGGACCAGCTGGCCGATTTTGGGCGCCCCGCCCGGATCGGCTTGGCGGTGCTCGTGGACCGCGGTGGCCGCGAACTGCCCATCCAGGCCGATCTGATCGGGCTCAGTGTGGATGCGACGTCGGCGGATCGCGTGGAGGTGCTCGTGCGCGAAGTGGACGGCCGAGACGCGGTGGAATTGGTGCACGGAGGCACCAAGTGACGACGCCCTCGCTGGGTAAGGACCTCCTCGGGCTCGAGCCCCTCAGTCGCGATCAGATCGAGCTCATCCTCGATACGGCCGAGCCGTTCAAGGAGGTCAGCGAGCGGGCGATCAAGAAGGTCCCGGCGCTCCGCGGCAAGACCATCGTCAATCTCTTCTTCGAAGCCTCTACGCGCACCAGGATCTCGTTCGAGTTCGCGGAGAAGCGGCTCTCCGCCGACACGGTGAACGTCGTGGCGCAGGGATCGTCCGTACAGAAGGGTGAGAATCTCGTCGACACGGCGCGCAATCTCGAAGCCATGCGCATCGACATGGTGGTGGTACGGCATCCCTCCTCCGGAGCGCCGAAGTTCCTCGCGGAACGTATCCGCTCGAACGTCATCAATGGGGGTGACGGCACGCACGAGCACCCGACCCAGGCACTGCTCGACATGCTGACGATTCGGGATCGGTGCGGCATCATCGAGGGGCTCAAGGTGTGCATCTGTGGTGACATCGCACACAGCCGGGTTGCCCGCAGCAACATCTGGGGACTCACGAAGCTTGGGGCGGAAGTGGCCGTGTGCGGTCCGCAGAGCCTGATGCCCGGCAGCATTGAAGAACTCGGTGTCACGGTGTTCCGGCGCATCGAGGAGGCGATCGAGTGGGCGGACGTGCTGAACGTGCTGCGGCTGCAGCTCGAGCGGATGAAGGCGGGGTATATCCCGTCGCTGCGCGAGTACTACCGTGTCTTCGGGGTGACGCTCGAGCGGTTGGAGCGGGCTCCCCGTGACCTCGTGATCCTCCATCCCGGGCCGATGAACCGCGGCGTGGAGATCGACAGCCGGGTGGCGGACGGCCCCCACAGCGTCATCCTGCACCAGGTGACCAACGGAGTAGCGGTGCGCATGGCCGTGCTGTATCTGCTGGCCGGCGGGCGACCGGAGCTGGCGGAGTCCGCAAAGGCATCCGAGCGGGGAGGTGGAGCGTGAGGCCGGTCCTGGTCAAGGGTGGCAGGGTGATCGATCCATCACAGGATCACGACGACATTGCAGACCTGCTGCTCACCGACGGGCACGTGGAAGCGATGGGGGCCGCGGTGAGCGCTCCGGATGGGGCCGAAATCGTCGATGCGACCGGGATGATTGTGGCGCCTGGCCTGGTGGACATTCATGTGCATCTCCGGGAGCCGGGGCGCGAGGACGCCGAGACGGTAGCGTCCGGTGCTCGTGCGGCAGCAGCGGGCGGCTTCACCAGTGTCTGCGCGATGCCGAACACCGATCCGGTGACCGACAACCAGGCGGCCGTGGGCTTCATCGTCAAGCAGGCCGCAGGAGCGGAAGCGGCGCGCGTGTACCCCATCGGCGCCATCTCGGTTGGACAGAAGGGTGAGCAGCTCGCGGAGTTTGGTGAGATGGTCGCAGCGGGGGCGGTGGCGGTGAGCGACGATGGACATCCCGTGGTGTCCAGCCATCTCATGCGCACGGCGTTGGAGTATGCGCGCTCGTTCGGCATCCCCGTCGTCGAGCACTGCGAGGACCCTGCGCTAGCCCAGAACGGCGTGATGCACGCCGGGAGTGTCTCCACACGGCTCGGTCTCGCCGGGATCCCGGCGGCGGCTGAGGAGATCATGGTGGCGCGCAACGTCCTCCTCGCGCAGCTCACCGGCGGGCACGTCCATCTGTGCCACATTTCGACCGCGGGCTCGGTCGACCTGATCCGCTGGGGCAAGGAACGCGGGGTGAGCGTGACCGCGGAAGCCGCACCGCATCACTTCGCCCTGACGCACGAGGCCTGCGTCGGATACGACACCAACGCGAAGATGAATCCTCCACTGCGTCGGAGCGAGGACGTCGATGCGGTCCGGCGAGGATTGGCCGACGGGACCCTCGACGCCATCGCGACCGACCACGCACCCCATCACTACGAGGCCAAGGAGCGGGAGTTCGACGACGCGCCCTTCGGGGTCGTGGGGCTGGAGACCGCGCTGGGGCTGGGACTGTCCCTCCTGGTCGATGGCGGGTTTCTCACGCTTCCCGCCCTGATCGACCGTATGAGTTCGACGCCGGCCCGGATCTTTCACCTGCCGGGAGGGACGCTCAAGCGCGGTGCACCGGCCGACGTCCTAGTCTTCGACGATCGGGCCGCATGGGTGGTCGACCCGTCGCGATTCCTGTCCAAGAGCCGGAACACACCATTCGCAGGATGGGAGCTCCGTGGCCGCGTGGAGCGCACGCTGGTCGGGGGGCGCACGGTCTATCGGGCGACTTGAGGTGCGGATCCCCCGGCGCATGCGAGCCTGGACAGGTGGAGCTGCGTTTGCCTCCGGTCGTCCGGGAACCATATCTTACCCCTACGGAGTCGGAGGGGCTGGTCCCCAAGCGCCGACGAGAGTCGGGAGTGCCACGGTGACGCGAGCGACGTGAGGATGATGACCAAAGCCAACAACGCGTCCACGACAGCCATCCAGAATCTCCTCGAGGAGAAGCGGCAGATCGAGCGCTGGTTGCGTCGTCTGGACATGGCGTCGGACAAGACCCCACAGGCTGTCCGCGACAGGGTCAGGTCGGATTATCGCGGGCGGCTGGAGGCGATCCTCACGGAGCTACAGGGCTATCGGGATGACCTGAACGCTTCACTGCAGCAGCACCGGGATGTGCGAGACGATCTCGCAGGGCGGGAACAGGAGGCGTCCGAGCGACTGGCCGAAGCCGAGTTGCGGCACACCGTGGGAGAGTACGACTCGAGCAAATGGTCCGAGATCAGAGCTGAGATCCTCGAGGAGTTGGTGAAATTGCGCGAGGAGCTCAAGGTCGAGCAGGCCGAGATCGGACAGCTTGAGGAGGTGCTCGACGCGATCGATAGCTCAGGCACGGACGAAGAGGCCGAACCTGCGGAAGAGGGGGGGGCGGAGGAGGCTCCTGCGACTGGGGTCGCGAATCAGGAAGCGGCGGACGATGCGGCTCCGGAACTCGATTTACAGACCGAAGACGAGCAGGAACCGGCTCAACCCGAGAAGACGAGCGACGAGCTTGCGTTCCTGCGGTCGGTGATCAGCGGGGATCGCTCGGCGAGCCAGTTGACACCGGAGCAGACGAGTGAGAGGGTCGAGGCGGAACCGTCTGAGCCTCGTCAAGTCGCTCGGCCGTCGAAGGGCACCGCTAAGAAGACGGTCAAGTGCACCGACTGTGGGACCCTAAACCTGCCGACGGAGTGGTACTGTGAGAACTGCGGGGCGGAGTTGACCGCGCTCTAGCTCAGCTCGCCGTCCCTCTCTGGGCGACCAACCTGCCGAGGCGGCTCTTGTGACGGGCCGCCTTGTTCTTGCTGATGAGGCCCTTCTGGGCGGCTCGATCCAACAACTGCGCGGCTGAGCGGTACGCGGCCGCGGCCTCTTCGGGGCTAGCCGCCGTTCGGGTCTTCTTGAGAGCGGTGCGTAGGGCGGCCCTCTTGACCCGGTTGCGGGCCCGCCGCTTCGCGCTCTGCCGCATGCGCTTCTTGGCTGTCGAGGTGTTCGGCACTTCCACTCCTTACGGCAAATCTGGTGGGGCAGGCGGCCCCGGATACAACACAGAATGCTAGTCCGCAACTTCCAGTGAGTCAAGGCGGTACGCCTTTGACACCCATCCGGCCGTCGGTTAGCTTTCGCCGCCGATCCCGATCGGACCGTCCTCATCGTGCACGAACTCCTGTTGGCACTGCCCGTGCTCCTCGCATCCATGGTCGCGCACGAATACGCTCACGGATATGCGGCTCTGCGGCAGGGGGATCCGACGGCGAGAGACCTAGGACGACTGACCCTGAATCCGATCAAGCACATCGACCCGTTCCTGACCGTCCTGCTACCACTCATGCTGCTGTTCGGCACGGGTGGCCGTGTCGTCTTCGGCGGCGCGAAGCCTGTTCCCGTCAACCCCCGGAACTACCGGGACTACCGGCGCGGCGACCTCATCGTGTCGTCCGCGGGGATCGCGGTCAACCTCGGGTTGTTCGGGCTGTGCGTTCTCCTCACTGTACTACTCGGCATGGTGGGGCGGTCGCTCGACGGTGGCGTACTCACGCTCGCGCAGCGCCTCACGGCGTGGGGGATTTGGCTCAACTTGTTACTCGCCTTTTTCAACCTGATCCCGATCCCGCCCCTTGACGGTTCCCATCTACTCTACCACGCCCTACCGGCTCGGGTGGCCAGACACTATCGGGACGTCGGCCGGTACGGTGCCCTGATCCTGCTGGTGGTCGTGTTCCTCGCTCCCGACGTGCTGTACGCGCTCCTGAGTCCTGCGTTCGCCCTGCAACGAGTGGCCTGTTCGCTGGTCGAGCCATGGGCGCTGGCCCCAGTGCCTCTCTGCGGCCTGTGACCACGTCGCTCGCACGCAGCGGCGATGCATCGTTCGTGGTGCGGCTCGACACGTTCTCGGGCCCGCTGGACTTGCTCCTGCACCTGATTCGGGAGCAGGAGATCGATATTACCGACATACCGATCTCCCGGGTCGCCGAGCAGTTCCTGCAGGCGGTGCATGCGCTTGGGCTGAATGAAGCGGCGGAGTACCTCGAGATGGCTGCGCAGCTGCTGCGAATCAAGATCCAGCTGTTGTTGCCGCGGCCGTTCGACGACGAGGAATGGGAAGACCCGCGCGCGGAGCTGGTGCGGCGGCTCTTGGAGTACGAGCAGATCCGCGAGCTTGCCGAGTGGCTAGCGGAGCAGGCGCGACAGCACGGCGATCGGTTTGCGCGGGGGTGGATTCCCGAGCCGCCCGAGCAGCCGGACCGGCCGGTCACCGTCGGACTGGAGGAACTCCTGCTCGCCGTCGAGCGTGTGATCGAAGCCATGCCGGAGCCGGTGTTGCATCGGGTGGTGCCGCGCCCCCTCGATGTGGAGGGGGCGACCCGGAGAATCCGGAGCAGGTTCGACGAGCGCGACGAGTGGACGCTGGGTGACCTGGTCGGCCGAAGCCGCAGCATCGCCGATCTGCTCTCCTCGCTGCTCGCTGTGCTCGAGTTGGCGCGTGTTGGCTTCGTACGGATCGCCCAGCGACAACCCTTTGGATCGGTAGTGATTCGACGTGAACCGACTGACGCAGCTGCTTGAGGCGGCGCTGTTCGCGGCAGCGCACCCGCTGCCGCTCTCGGAGTTGGCAAAGCTCCAACCCGACGCATCCCACGAGGAGTTGCTGGAGGGGCTCCGGGCCCTCCGTGACCAGTATGAGAGGGGTGGACACGCGCTCTCCCAGGCGGCCCTCGAAACGCTCGCGGTCATTGCCTACCGCCAGCCCGTGAGCCGAGCGGAGATCGAGGAGATTCGGGGCGTGTCGGTCGACGGCGTGTTGCGCTCGTTGCAGGAGCGTGGGATCATCGAGGCCGTCGGTCGCGGCGAGGGGCTCGGCCGGCCCATGCTCTACGGGACGACGGCACTGTTCTTCGAGCTGCTGGGCGTCCGGTCGCTCGACGAACTGCCGCGGCTCGAGGAGCTGTCCGTGGCGCTGAGACCGCCAAGTGATCTCGGAGAGCTGACCGGTTCGTGAGTACGATGCGGCTGCACCGGGCACTGGCGCGATCCGGTGTCGCGTCACGCCGCCGTGCGGAAGAACTCATCCGGGCCGGTCTCGTTCGCGTGAACGGCAGCGTCGGGTCCATCGGGCAGCAGGTCGACCCCGATACGGACGTCATCACGGTGCGCGGCCGGCGGGTGAAACCGGTCGCCGCAGTGTGGATCGCCCTGCACAAGCCGATCGGATACGTCGTGACGCGGAAGGACCCCCGCGGTCGGCCGACGGTGTTCAGTCTCTTGCCCGACACGCCGGGACTTGCCTACGTGGGGCGACTCGACGTGATGACCTCAGGGTTGCTGCTCCTTACGACGGACGGAACCGCCGCCCATCGCCTGACGCATCCGCGCTACTCGGTGGAACGCTCGTATCGGGCCCTGGTGCACGGCAGGTCCCTTCACGACATTCGCAGGGAGCTCGCCCGACCCGTGGTCATCGACGGGAGACCCGTCAACATCGTCAGGTACGAAATGGCGGAGCGACAGGGTTCGGTTGAGTTGACGCTGGTGCTGGTCGAGGGGCGCTACCGCATCGTGCGGCGCGTGTGTGAGCGGTTGCGACTCAAGGTGGAACGGTTGGTCCGGTTGAGCTATGGTCCAATACGGCTGGGCCGTTTGGCGCCTGGACAGTGGCGGCATCTACGACCCGGTGAGTTGGATGCGCTGCGCGCGATGCGTGCCGACTGATACGGGGAAGGGGAGTCATGGAACTGCAAGGGAAGACGGTACTGATTCTGGGTGGGAGTGGATTGGTGGGGCGTGCCGTGGCTCGGCGCCTGTTGGATCTGCAGCCCCGCAGGATCGTGCTGGTGGCCCTGTACGAAGATGAGGTGAGGGAAGGTGCGACCTGGCTTGAGGCACGAGGCGGGAGCGCGGAGATCGTCGCCGAATGGGGGGACATCTTCCTCCCGGCCGAGGTGGCGCAAAAGAGCCGCCGAGAGATGCTCGCGGACCCCAGTCTGCGGGACCGTATCCTGGCCGACTTGTTCGGCGACCTGCGTGCCGACGTACTCGAGCGAAGCTTCCTCTATCAATTGTTCGATCGCTACCAGCCGGACGCAGTGGTGGACTGCATCAACACGGCGACCGCCTTCGCCTACCGGGACGTGTTTCAGAGTGCGCGCGATCTGCTGGAAGCTGCGCGGTCCGGCGGGGTGACCCGTGACCAGGTGGAACAACACATCCTGTCGATCCCCCTGCCGCAGCTGATCAGGCATGTCCAGATCATGCTCGAGTGTCTGCGCCAGGGGAGCACGACGGCATACGTGAAGATCGGCACCAGCGGTACCGGTGGGATGGGGCTGAACATTCCTTACACCCACTCGGAGGAACGCCCGTCGCGCACGCTCCTGTCGAAGTCGGCGGTTGCGGGTGCCCATTCGCTGCTCCTCTATCTCGTCGCGCGAACGCCCGGTGCTCCGGCGACGATCGAGATCAAGCCGACGGCCGCGATTGCGTGGAGCGAGTTGGGCTATGGCCCGATCCGGCGCCGCGGACAGCCTATCCGCACCGTTGACTGCCCCGAACCGCTCCGACTCGCGACGGCCTTCGCGGACGAGGCCGCAGGCTGGACGGAGCCGGGAGCCGTGCTCCAGTCGGTGTTCGCCGATCTCGGCGAGAACGGCCAACTCGCCAAGGAGGAGTTCGAGACGCTGACCGCCCTCCGACAGATGGAGTTCATCACCCCGGAGGAAGTGGCGGCATATGTCGTGTCGGAGCTGCGGGGGCATCCGACCGGGCGGGACGTCATGACGGCGCTGGATGCGTCGACTTCCGGACCCACCTATCAGGCGGGCGTGCTCCGATCGGTCGCGCTCGACCGCTTGGCCGCGCTGGAGAAGGAGCACGGGGTGCGCTCTGTTGCATTCGAGTGCCTCGGACCTCCACGCCTGTCCAAGCTGCTGTTCGAGTCCTTCGTTCTGTCCCATATCCTGCCGTCGGTGTCGGCGCTGGCGGAGAGCGATCCGGGCGCTGTCTCCGACGAGGCGGTGCGCCTGATCGCGGAAGACCGGGGGCTCCGCTCGACGATCGTGTCGATTGGGTTGCCCATCCTCGTGCCGGGTGGGCGGGTCTACCGAGGGGACACGGTCATCGTGCCGCCGGAGGATGGGAACATCGAGAACGCAGTGCTCCGGGGGTGGATCGACCTGCGTTCGGAGAACTGTCGGACGTGGGTCGAGCGGGCCGGACGGATGGTGCATCAGGCAGCGTCGCGCGAGCGGGGATCCGACAGTGGGATCGACTGGTCGGGTATCGAGCCCGAGCATGCGATCGCCCCGGCGCGGTTCGTCAACTGGATCTTTGCCAATGAGGACGGCGGGGAGCGGATCAAGCGATGAGGTGGGATCTATGACGACCAGGCCGGTGCGCACGCCGGACGCGAATCTGACGACCGATATCGTTACCGAAGTCGGCAAGCGCGTTGTCGGACAGGAGGCGATGATCGAGCGGCTGCTGGTCGGACTGCTCACCGGCGGGCACGTGCTGCTCGAAGGCGTGCCCGGTCTGGCAAAGACGCTGGCGGTGCGCACACTGGCTGAGGTGATCCGCGTGGACTTTCAGCGCATCCAGTTCACGCCCGACCTGCTCCCTGCCGACATCATCGGGACGATGGTGTTCGATCAGCGGACCGGAGACTTTCATCCGAAGCGCGGGCCGCTGTTTGCCAATATCATCTTGGCCGACGAGATCAACCGTGCACCGGCCAAGGTACAGGCCGCGCTGCTCGAGGCGATGCAGGAAAAGCAGGTGACGATCGGCAGCGACACCTACCCGCTGAGCGAGCCGTTTCTCGTCCTGGCAACCCAGAATCCGATCGAGCACGAGGGCACGTACCCGCTGCCTGAGGCTCAGCTCGATCGCTTCATGCTCAAGGTCTTCGTCGGCTATCCGTCTCGCGACGAAGAGAAGGAGATCTTGTGGCGGATGGCGGGGGGGGCGCCGATCCCAGTGGAGTCGGTGATCGCGCCGCAGGAGATCCTGGCCACCCGCCGTGCGATCGCCGAGCTGTACATGGATCAGAAGATCGTCGATTACATCGTGGACGTGGTCCGGGCGACGCGGGAGCCGCAGGCGGTCGGGCTGCACGAGATCCGCCCGCTCGTGGCGTACGGTGCGAGTCCCCGCGCCTCGATCTATCTCGCCCAGGCGGCGCGGGCGCACGCGTTCTTGCGCGGTCGCCAGTACGTCGTCCCCGAGGACGTGAAGGCCATGGCGCCCGACGTGCTGCGCCATCGGGTCCTGCTCACCTTCGAGGCCGAGGCGGAGGACATCGGCTCCGACGGCGTTATCACCAAGGTGCTGGAGGCGGTGGACATCCCGTGACTATGCGGTCCCCCCTGGTCGGGGCCGATGTCCTGCGTCAAGTCAAGAGGATCGAGCTCCGCGCACGGCGTCTCGTGAACACGTTGTTCTCGGGGGAGTATCGATCGGTCTTCCGCGGGCAGGGCATGGAGTTCGCGGAGGTGCGTGCCTACGAGTCCGGCGACGATTATCGGGCGATCGACTGGAACGTCTCGGCGCGCATGGGGTCCCCGTTTGTGAAGACGTTTGTCGAGGAGCGCGAGTTGACCGTGCTCCTGGTCGTGGACCGATCCGGCTCGGAAGAATTCGGCGACCCGTCCACCAAGGCCGAGCTGGGTGCTGAGGTGGCGGCAGTGCTCGCGCTCGCCGCGGCCCGCCAGAACGATCGGGTGGGAGCGCTCGTCTTTTCCGGTGAAATCGATCATGTGGTCCAACCACGGAAGGGGCGCCTTCACGCGTTGCGTATCATCCGCGATCTGTTGGCGTTCTCGCCGCGGGACCGGCGCACCAACGTGGCGGGCGCGCTCGCCTATGCCGGTCAGCTCCTGCACCATCGGTCGATCGTCGTCGTCCTTTCGGATTTTCGTGCAGCGGGCTGGGAGGAACCTCTGGCGCGACTCGCGCGCAAGCATGAGGTCGTCGCGATTACGGTCGATGATCCCCGAGAGGCCGAGCTCCCCGCAGCGGGATGGCTGGAGCTGCGTGATGCGGAGACAGGCGAGTCGGTGCTCGTGAACAGCGATCGCGCCGACGTGCGGCTTGCGGTCGCGATGGCTGCCGAGGCCGACCGGCTTGCCAGGGCCCGGGCGTTCACGCGAGCTCGGGTGGACCACGTCGGCCTGCGCACCGACCAGCCGTACGCGGAAGTGCTGCATCGCGCCTTCGCCGAGCGCGCCCGCCGTCTGAGGCGATGAAGCTCTTCTTCCCGATACTGGTGGTTCTCGTGCAGACGGGAGGCTGGACGGCTTCGCCCTCTGCCGTTTCGGTGGGGGATACGGTTCGCATTGCACGCCGGATGCCGGCGGTGCCCGATGTGACGGTCCGACTGGAGCCGCTCGCGGCTTCAGAGGTCATCCAGCCCCTGGCGCCACCGCGCTGGTCCTACGCGGAAGGCACTGTCGATGTGACATACACGCTGGCGGTGTTCCGGCCCGGTCTCCACGAGGTGGCGATGCCGCCCGTTGACCTCGTCTATCCGAACGGCCGCATCGAGACGCTTCCGGGTGAGGCGGCGATGATCGAGGTCGTGTCGGTGCTACCGTCCGAGGAAGTACACCCCGAACCGAAGCCCTCCCTCGCTCCGATACCCCGCGTCCGGCGGAGCCTCGTGCCGCCGATTCTCCTGCCGCTCGCTGCCGTGGGGCTCACCGCGATCGCGCTGGTCCATCGCCGTCGCCGTCGGCCGCGGCCGGCTCCACCGGCTACCCTTGGCGAGGACGTGCATCCGCCGATGGAGTCGTGGATCGCCGCCGGGGAATCGCGTGCAGTCGCGACGATCGTGGCGCTCGAACTGCGACGCTCGATTGCCGAAGCTGTGCCGGACGCCGGCGAGCACCTCGACTCGGCCGAGCGGTACGAGGCGATCCTGGAAAGGACGGGGGAGGCATCTGCCCGCGACCTGGTTGCCGTGCTGCGTTCGCTCGAGCGGGCCAGGTTCTCGCCTGCGGCCCCGGCGGACATTCATGAGGTCGTCGACGAGGCGGATCGAGCGATGCGTGCGTTCCGTGCGTCGCGGGAGCGTACAGAGTGATGTTCGCGCGGCCTGCGGTGCTCCTGTTCCTGCTGCTGCTACCCGTCTGGTGGTGGTGGCGCGCGCGACGGCTGCGGCCGGCGGTGCAGTTCTCGGACGTGACGGCGGCGCGGAGCGGGAAGCGGCGACGCTGGCTCGCGGAGTTGCCGCTCGGTCTCCGCTCACTGGCGCTCGGCGCCTGGGTCGTTGCCGCGGCGGGTCCCAGTGCTGGCCCCACGTCGTCGGAGATTCGCAGTGAGGGGATCGCCATCGTGCTTGCGGTCGACGTCTCGAGCAGTATGCTCGCCGAGGACTTTCTCCCCTCGAACCGGCTCGATGTCGCCAAGGAGCAGTCGATTGCGTTCGTCGACGGACGGACGTTCGACCGAATCGGGCTGGTCGCGTTCGCCGGGGAGGCGCTGACCCGAGTACCGATCACCGTGGACTACGACGTCCTGCGGGAGGCGGTGCGCACGATCCGCGTCGGCGAACTCGACGACGGGACGGCCATTGGCACGGCCATCGCGACTGCGGCCAACCGCCTGCGTCGAGCGCCCGGTGCGTCGAAGGTGATCGTGTTGCTCACCGATGGCGAGAATACCCGCGGGATCCTCGATCCGCGGACAGCCGCGGAGGCGGCCGCGGCGTTCGGCATCAGGATCTACACGATCGGTGTCGGCACAGAGGGGGAGGCGCGTATCCCCCTCGGCCGCGGTGCTCAGGGACAGGTGCGCTACCAGACCCTCCCGGTCAGACTGGATGAGCCACTGTTGCGGGATATCGCCGAGACGACCGGAGGACGCTACTTCCGGGCGACCGATCCGGAGGCACTCAGCCGTATCTTCGGGCAGATCGACCGGCTGGAGAAGACGCCCATCGTCGTCACGCGATCCTCCGACTTCGATGAGGCGTTCCGCCCACCGATCATTGTCGGCCTACTCGCGCTTGGACTCGAGCTCGTCGTGGCCGCTACCGTGGTGGTCCGGGTGCCATGATCCAGTTCGATCTACCAGTGCTCTTGTGGTGCGCTCCGGCGGTCGGGAGCATCGTCGCCGTGCTCGCAGTAGCGGCCCGGGCATCACGGGTGCGCCGCGCCCGCCGGTGGTCGCGGCGGCTTGCGTTGGAGGCCGCTCGCGGGGGCAGATGGGGGTGGCTACTGCCAGGGCTCGGTGCGCTCGTCGCGTGCATCGCACTCGCCGGTCCGCGCTGGGGAAGTCGCGTGGTCACGGCGGAGACGAAGGGGCTGAACGTGGTCCTGGCCGTCGATGTCTCCCGGTCGATGCTCGCCGAGGATGGCACGCCATCCAGGTTGGAGCACGCGAAGGAGCAGGCGCGGCGGTTGGTGTACCAGCTGCAGGGTGACCGGATCGGCCTGATTGCCTATGCAGGACAGAGCTTCATCCTCGCGCCGCTCACGGTCGACGCAAGCGCACTGCTGCTCATGGTCGACGCGCTCGATCCCGATCTCATGAGCGCCAGCGGGACCGATCTCGGTCGCGTGCTCCAGCAAGGTCACGACCTGCTGTTTGCCGGAGACCCCATTGCCGATCGCGTGCTCGTCCTCATGACCGATGGTGAAGGGCATGACTCGGTACCGGGCATGGTGGCGGCCGCCGCCAAGCTGCGGCGTGACGGGGTACGGCTCATCGTCGTGGCGCAGGGAACGACCGAACCCGCAACCATACCGATCACCGACCCCAATGGGGAGGTAATTGGGGTACAGCGCGATCCCGCCGGCGAAGTGGTGCGAACGGTGCGACGTGATGACCTGATCAACCGTATCGCAGACGAGGCGCATGGGGTTGTCGTGCCGGCCGAGCTCGGTGACCAGGCAGGAGCCGTCCGCGACCTGATCGCGGGCTACACGCGGGCGCCGCAAGCCAGCTCGACGGCGGAGCGGGATATCTCCCGCGCCTGGGTGGCAGCTCTCGTCGCCGCCGCGCTGCTGTTCCTGCATGCCGTCT
>JBDHDN010000193.1:0-11504 GCA_039591485.1 Gemmatimonadota bacterium | reverse complement strand
TGCACCGGCGCATCACGATCGTCACGGACTCCTCATGCGATCTCCCGGACCGAATCGTCGACGACCACGGCATCGTGGTGGTACCGCTTCAGGTCATCTCCGGTGAACAGGCGTATCTCGACCGCCTCGAGATCAGCGGCGAGCAGATTTACGAGCGCATGCGCACCGACAAGGAGATCTTCACCACCTCGCAGCCGACTCCGGCGGCGTTCACCCGCGGGTTCCAGGACGGACGCGCCACCGGAGACGAGGTGCTGGGCATCTTCGTCGCCGGCGCACTCTCCGGCACGCTCGGCTCCGCGCAGACGGCGGCGCGTGCGATGCCCGCCGGCGGCCGCATCACCGTGGTCGATTCGCGCACGGCCTCGCTCGGCCTCGGGATGCTGGCGCTCAGAGCCGTCGAACTGGCCGAGGCCGGCTGGGCGTCCGACGCGATTGCACGGGAGCTGACGGCGATCCGCGACCGCTCCAGTGCACTGTTCACGGTCGACACCTTCGAGAACCTGCTCCGCTCCGGCCGGGTCACGCGCGGCCGCGCCTGGCTCGGCGAGCTGCTGCACATCAAGCCGATACTGGAGGTGGACTCGACCGGCGCCATCAAGCCGCTCGACCGTGTCCGCGGGCGCGAGGCCGTGCTGCCCCGGATGCTGGAGCACCTGGACACGCGCCTCACGCCACGCCCGTCATCGTTCCGACTCGCGGTCGTACACGCCGGCATCCGCGACTTCGCAGGCTCGGTGCGGCAGGAATTGATCCGGCGGTACGAGCCGCGCGACTGCTTCGTGGCAGACGTGACCGCGGCGCTCGGGGTGCACACGGGTCTCGGGGCGTGGGGTATATTCTACCAAGTGGAAGATCCAACTCTGCCGGATACCGGGGAACAATTCGCAACCGCATCAGACCCAGAACCATAGAGCGCGACACGATTCGGGAGCTCCGCCTGGTCCTGGGCGCGCTCGACGATCACAAAGCGCAAGACGTCGTGGTGCTGGATCTGCGGACGATCAGCGACGCGGCGGACTTCTTCGTGATCGCGTCCGGCACCTCCGACACACACGTTCGCACCCTCGCCGAGCGGGTGCAGGAGGCGGTCGAGACGCATGGCGGGCATGCGCATCACACCGAGGGCGTCCGCGCCGGGCGCTGGGCGTTACTCGATTTCGTGAGCGTCGTCGTGCACGTCTTCCATCCCACACTGCGCGAGTACTACCAGCTCGAACGGCTCTGGTCCGACGCCCCGGCCCTCTCCACCGACCTCGCCGAGGTCGAGCGATGAGGCCGCGCCTCCCGTCGGTTCTCGCGGCCCTGTCCCTCCTCACGGTCGCAGCGGCATGTGGCCCGGAGCGGACGTCCAACCCCGTGAGAGACGCCTTCGCGGCCACCGCACACCAGCCGGGCTTCGGGACGCCGGTGGTCTTCCGCTTCCCTGGCGAACGGCAGGGGAGCCCCCGCCTGTATCGACTCCCGGATCTCGAGGAGATTTCCTGGCCCTTCGAGTCCGGAGGCAGTCCGGTTCGCTCCGTGGTCGGATTCGCAAGCGACCGGGACGAGGTCTACGTAGTGACCCGCGCCGCCGAGTTGGCAGCACTCGACCTCGGCACGGGGCGGATGCGCACCGTGGACTCGAGCGTCGCGCTGGCCGTGGTCGGGCCAACTGGAACGCCATTCGCCGTACACCAGGATGGATCGGTTGCCTCGGTGGCACTGCGGTCGCTCGCGCCGTGGCCGAGTGGGTTCGACCGGGTGCCCGAGCGGATCTGGGGCAGTGTGCGAGAGCACCTCGTCGGGGTCCTCCACACCGACTCGACCCGGACCCTCGTGCTGGCTGCCAGCGGGCAGTCACCCGTAGCTCAGCCGCTTCCCGGAGAGCGCGTGGCCGTTTCCGCCTGGGCGGACGCCGCCGCCGTCATCAC
This sequence comes from Gemmatimonadota bacterium, assembly GCA_039591485.1. GTDB lineage: Bacteria > Gemmatimonadota > Gemmatimonadetes > Gemmatimonadales > GWC2-71-9 > JAOTVV01. The sequence continues at coordinate 9,591 of JBDHDN010000193.1, read as the reverse complement.
CGAATCCGCCGTCGTCTTGCTCGACCCCGGCGATCCGGCAACCCGCGCGCGCTTCGAGACCGACCCCGCACCGCTGCTCGCCGACTTCTCCGCATCGGGCCACCGCGTGCACATCGTCAGAACAGATGGCACGTTGATCGCCGTCGACCGGTTCTCGCGCGAGCAACTGGAGGACCTGAGGCTTCCAGGTACGCCCACCGCATCTCGCGTCGACCCGTGGGGCCGCTGGCAGCTGCTGCGCAGCCCGGACGACTCGACCATCTGGGTGGTCGACGTCGTCTCCTGGACCCTCGTCGACTCCACGACCGGAGAGTGGGACGCTGACCTCCCGCTGGTTGCGCCCGACGGCACCATCCTCATGCGGCGCGGCGACCACGTTGCCGCCGTCACCCCGGGGGACTCCGCGACCGCCAGCATTCAGTCAGCCCCGTCCGACCGCTGGATCTCGATGGGATGGGACCCGAGCCAGCCCGCACTCGCAGCGTCCGATCCGGATACGCCCGAACCCACACAGCCGGGGCAGCTCATCTACGTCCAAGTGAGCAGTACCTCCAATCCCGATTGGGCCGCCGATCTCGCCGGCAACCTTCGGCGGGCCGGCATGCCGGCGTCCGTCCTCTCTCCGGAGGCACCCGCGGAGCCGTTCCGCGTTGTGCTCGGCCCGTACCCGGACCGGGAGGAAGCCGAGGCGACCGGCCGCCAGCTGAAGGTGCCCTTCTGGATCTTCACGCGCGACACGTTGAGCACTCGGCAGTGAGCGGGGAGCAATCGGGCGGCCTTCGTGGCAGGGCGTCGACCTGCTACATTGTGTGCACGATTTGGGGGCGCTCTGATCGACCCGCGGCGCTCGCAAGTCCGGCACGGGTGGGAATCCGTGCCACCGAAGACCCTCTCAACGTCGCAGGACATCGCCGATGAAGCTCTCCCGGCTCGAGCTGTCGGGGTTCAAGTCGTTTGCCGACAGTGTGCGCCTGCACTTCTATGACGGCGTCAGCGCGGTCGTGGGCCCCAACGGCTGTGGCAAGTCGAACATTTCGGACGCCGTCCGGTGGGTGCTCGGGGAGCAACGGGCACGCCTGCTGCGCTCGGCCCGGATGGACGAGGTCATCTTTCAGGGTTCCGTCAAGCGAAAGCCGATCAATCTCGCCGAGGTGTCCCTCGTCTTCGACAACAGCGAGGGACTCCTGCCGATCGCGTACCGTGAGGTCGTGGTCACGCGGCGCATCACCCGCAGTGGCCAGAGCGAGTATTTGCTCAATCAAGCTCCCGTCCGCCTGCGCGACATCTCCGACTTGCTGCAGGGCACAGGCCTCGGGAGTGACGCCGGGGTCGTCATCGAGGCCCAGATGATGGATCGTCTGCTCTCGGACCGGACCGAGGAGCGCCGCTCGCTGTTCGAGGAGGCCGCCGGGATCGGCCTGTACCGCAACCGCAAGGAGTCCACCGAGCGGCGCCTGGAGCGCACCACCGGTGACCTGCAACGACTCGACGACGTCATTTCCGAAGTGCACACTCAGGTCCGCAGCCTCGCACGCCAGAAGGGGCGTACCGAACGCCACCGCGAGTACACCGCGCGGCGCTTCGGAATCGTCATGACGCTGGCGCGCCGGGAGCTGGAGAGCTTCGCCGGCCGCTACGAAGAGCTCGAGGGCCGGCGCGACTTCCTGCGTCAGCGCTTGCCGCAGGTGCGCGCGAGGCTCGTCGAGCTGGAGCGAATGCGGGACGAGCGCACGCAGTCCCGAATCGCGGCTGACGCTCGGCGCGTGGAACTGGACCGACGCCTGGGCGAGGCACGCATCGAAGCCGAGCGCCTGGAAGGCGATCTCAAGCTCGCCGGCGAGCGGTTGCAGTACGTGCAGGCTCGCCGGGAACGAGCCCGGGAGGAGCGGCGCGAGGTCGAGGAGCGGATCGACCGTCTGGGACGCGAACTGGAAGTTACGGTCGCCGAGCGGCGCGCGGCGCGCGAGGCACGCGCATCGGTTCAGACGGAGCTCAACCTCCGTACGGCATCCGAAGACGAGACGCGAGTGCGGTTGCAGCAGCATCGAGAGTCGGTGCGCGGCATAGAAGACGAGTTGCAGCAGCGAGCCGAAGCGCTCCGCGCGCTGCAGGGCGAGCACGCCGCGCTCGAGCGGGAGCTCGAGGGACTACGGCAGCAGTCGGCCGACGTCACCGCCCAGGTACGTTCTGCAAGCCACGACGTCGAGCAGGCGCACGCGCGGATTCACGCGGCTCGGGCAGCGCTCAGCACTAGGCACACGCTGGCCGCTGCCCGAGAGCACGAAGCAGCGCTCCGTGTGGAACGGCGCGACATGGAGGGTCGGATCGCGCGGGCGACTGCGCGACGCGACGCTCTGGAGGCGCTCGAGCGGAAGCGCGAGGGCGTGACCCCTGCAGTCCAGGCCCTGCTCGAAGCAGCCCCGCAGTTCGGCGACGGGGCCATCCTCGGACCGCTGAGCGACTTCGTGACGAGCTCGCGCGCCGACGCCCGCCTCGCCGAGCGGCTGCTTGGCGACTGGCTCCAGGCTGTGCTCGTCCGGGATCAGGACGCTGTGGACGCCATCCGGCGCTGGCACGAAGCGGCCGCTCCCGGCCCCCTCCTGTTGCTGCCCGTGGGGCCCGGACCGCGCACGGAGGCTTCCGGTGCTGCGAGCCGCTTCGGACTCGTGGCTTCCACACCGGCACACCGCTGGCTCGACGCGCTGCTCGCCCAGGCCGAGCCTGGCGACGCGGCTGGCAGTTTCATCCGGCAGGCCAACGGAGCGGTCTTGCTCCCGGGCAGCGGGGCGGCAGGCCCTCTGAGCCGGCGAGCGGAGCTGGAGGAGCTCGGCCGGTCGATCACGCAATTGGAGCAGCGGCTCGCCGATCTCACGAGAGCTGTCGAGGAGGCCGCCGCGCGGCACGCCATGGGAGAGCGGGAGCTGGAGGCGGCAACGGAGCGCCACGGTCGTGCGCGGAGCGCCGTGCGTGAGGCACAGGGCGCCGTCGACGAGGCCGGGCGGATGCTGATGCGGGCCGAACGCGAGCAGGCCGACATCCAGCAGGCGGCGGCACGTGTCGCCCAGCGCGTGATCGAGCGGGAGCGCCGCCTACAGCAGACCAGCGAGGAGACCGGCGAGGCGCAGCGCGACCGCGAGCGTCTGGCTGAAGACCTCGCGGCGCGCCAGACCACCCTCGGCGATCTCGAGGCGCAGCAGGAAGCCGCCCGGGAGCGTCGCGTGCATTGGCAAGTCGAGGAGGTGCAGGTGTCCGCCCGGGAACAGGCGGCGGCCGAACGCGAGGAGCGAGCACGCCAGGCGCTCGCCGATGCGCGCGACGCGATCCAGCGCCTCGACCTGGAATTGGAGGCGGCAGAGGGGGAGTCCCGCGAGCTGACGGGCCAGCGCAGCGACTGGACCGACCGCATCGCCGATCGGCGCGTCGCCGTGCAGGAATTGGAGGAGGCCACACACGCGGCCGTCGAGGGGGTGCAGCAAGCCGAGACGGCGGCTGCAGATGCGGCACGGCAGCTGGAGGAGGCGCACACGGAAATCGACCAGGTCAGCGAGGAGCTCCACCGCGTCGAGATCGAGCTCACCGAGGCACACGGCCGCCGGCAGGCCATGATCGAGCGGATCGAGGGTGAGTGGCACAAGCCCATCGCCGTGCTGCTCGAGGAGGCCGCCGACGTCGAGGGTGACACCGAGAGCCTGCGCGCGGAGTCGCTTCATCTCCAGGACGAACTGGATCGAATCGGTCCGGTGAACCTGCTCGCGGTGGAGGAACACGCCGAGGAGCTGAAGCGGCTCGACTTCCTGACGAACCAGCGGGATGATCTCGTCGCCGCCCGTGAGTCCCTCGTCCAGGCCCTGAAGGAGATCGACGCGACCGCGCGCGACATGTTCCTCGACACCTTCACTGCCATCAGGGAGAACTTCCACTCCGTCTTCCTGACGCTGTTCGAGGGCGGGGAGTGCGACCTCCGGCTGGCCGAGGACAGCGATCCACTCGGAAGCGATATCGTGATCCACGCGGCCCCGCGTGGCAAGCGGACGCAGCGGATCCACTTGCTCTCGTCGGGTGAGCGGGCGCTCGTCGCCATCTCCTTGTTGTTTGCGATCTATCTCACGAAGCCCGCGCCCTTCTGCTTGCTCGACGAGGTGGATGCGCCGCTCGACGATGCCAACGTGATGCGGTTCGTCCGGCTGCTCGACGAGTTCAAGGCCGACACACAGTTCATCGTGATCACCCACAACCCGCGGACGATGCAGGTCGCCGACTCCGTGTACGGCGTCACGATGCAGGAACCCGGTGTTTCCACCATCGTCGGCGTGCGTCTGGGAGGGGAGGCCGAGCAGTCGGTGGCGTGACACGCCCGATTCTCGTCCTCGTACTGCTCGCGGCGGCTTCCACCCCCGCTGCGCAGGGGCAGGCACCCACGGTATCGCCCGCCCTCGAGCCGGTCGCCGGACGCGATACCGTGCTCGCCGTCTGGTTCTTCGGTCAGCCCGATCGGCCGCTCGACGCAATTGCCGCAGCGGTGCAGGACATCGGCGGTCGCGTCCGTCGGCGTTCCCGCTGGCTCCACGCCGTCTCGGCCGACATCAGCGGCACCGCGCTCGCGGCGGCGCGCAGCCGTCAGGTGTTTCGGCACCTTCAGCCGGTCGCACGGTTTGGCGGCACGCCGGAGGCCGGCAGCTGGGCGACTGCACCCCTCGAAGCCCCGGGCGCAGCGGCCGACCTGGACTCGATCTTCGGTCCTGCGGCGATGCCGCTTCGCAGTCTCAACGCGTTTCCGCTGACGGCTCGCGGTCATCGTGGTGCCGGTGTCACGATCGCCATCCTGGATACCGGGTTCGAGACGGGGCATCCGGCCTTCGCCGACGTGTCGGTGCTCGCCCAATACGACTTCGTCTTCGACGACTCGGTCGTTGCCAACGAGCCGGACGACCACCCTACCGCCTCGTCCCACGGCACGGCGGTGTGGTCCCTGCTCGCCGCCGACGCGCCGGGGAGCGTGGTGGGGATTGCCCCGGAGGCGGACTATGTGCTCGCCAAGACCGAGGACGTGCGGTCGGAGACGCGGGTGGAGGAGGACCACTGGGTGGCGGCGATCGAGTGGGCCGATGCGCTCGGCGCACGCGTGGTGACCTCCAGCCTGGGTTACCTGGAGTTCATCGCTGACGGCTTCAGCTACAGCCCGGACCAGTTGAACGGCGACGTAGCGGTGACGACCGTCGCCGCCGACGCGGCGGTCGCACGGGGCATCGTCGTCGTGACTGCGGCAGGTAACGGCGGCCCGGGCTTCCGGACGCTGATCACGCCCGGTGACGGGGATTCCGTGCTCACGATCGGTGCGGAGGACTCGCTCGGCGTGCTGGCGGGATTCAGCTCCCGCGGTCCGACCGCCGATCAGCGACTCAAGCCCGACTTCACCGCACCGGGCGTTCGGGTCTTCGTCATCGAGCCATCCGCACCAAGCGGCTTCTCGCGCGTCAACGGAACGTCGTTCGCAACCCCGTTGGTCGCCGGCGCGGCGGCGCTGATGCTGGAACTCGACCCAGGCCGGTCACCCATCGACGTGCGTAGCGCCTTCAGGCGCTATGCGACCCGGGCAGCGATGCCCGACTCCTCCGCCGGCTGGGGGCGACCGGACGTCGCGCGAAGCGCGTTCTTCCCCCACGGTGTCGAGCTCACGGGCTCGCGCGACTCGGTACTCCCGTCCATCACACCAAGCCTGCCATGGGTCGTGCCCGACCTACCGGTCACCGCCCTACCACTGAGTTACCGCGTGCAGGTGGCCCGGGACACGCTGTTCCTCCAGACCGTGCTCGACACGCTCGTCGAGCAGCAGTTCATCCACCTCGCTGAACCCCAGCCGGCAGGCAGTCGCCTCATCTACCGCGTCACGGCGTCGACGACGGATTCGGTCACCGCGCGAAGCCAGCCGAGTCCCTGGTACCTCACGCCACCGTGGGTCGCCGACCTTCGGCCCGACGGTCCCGGTGGCGTGACGGTGCGCGACCTGCGTCCGACGTTCCGCTGGACGTCGCCCGGGGTGTCGACACCCCCGGGACCGTTCGCATACGACCTGCGTATCGAGCGCATGGACGACGGCGCGATCGAGATCGAGGCGCGGGACCTCATCGACCGGGAGTACACACCCCCGCGCGACCTCGAGCGGAACACACCGTATCGGTGGTCGGTCACCGCCCGACTCGGGCAGGACAGTGCACGTGCCACGAGTGCGGGAGGGTTCGTCATCGTCGACGACTCCGCTCCGGTCACGACGCTGCTGTTCCAGAACTTCCCGAACCCATTCCCCAACCGTGAGCTGATGCGGGACGCCACCTGCATCTGGTTCGATCTCGCGGAAAACGCCAGGGTACGGCTCGACATCCTCGACACACGGGGCCACCTCGTGCGGACCCTGGTTCCAGGCACCGGATTCGCGGCCGTCCTCTCGCCTGGACGTTACGGTCGCCCGGCGGTCGACGGTCCGGGAAGCTGCGATCCGCGGTTGGAGTGGGACGGGACGGCGGACGACGGCAGCGCTGTCCCGCAGGGGATCTACATCGTGCGGCTGGTGACGCCGACGCAGACATTCACCAAGCGCATCGTCTTCATGGGGCACGACCTGTGACATGCAGTTGAGCGTGCTTGGTAGCGGGACGGTAGCCCCGACCGCCGACCGAACGGCCGCAGCCCACTGGATCGAGGTCGGTGACGTGCGGCTGCTGCTCGATTGCGGTGCCGGAACCCTCCAACGCGCCGCGCAGTTCGGCATCCAGTGGCACAGGGTCACGCACATCGCGATCTCGCACTTTCATCTGGACCACTGGGGCGAGCTGCCCCACTACCTGTTCGCCCTGCGCTGGGGGATCGAGCCTCCACGGACGGAACCGCTGGTCCTGCTCGGACCCAAGGGCCTTCGCGCGCGGCTCACGCTCGCCGCCGGCGCGTTCGAGGACTGGCTGATCGCGCCCGCGTACGGCCTCGAGATCGTGGAGCTGCCACCGGGAGCGACGCACCAGCTCGCGGCCGGAGTACTGCTCGAGTGCACGGGGACCTCGCACACGCCTGAGTCGCTGGCCTTCGCCGTGCGAAGCGGCGGGGCGCGCCTGGTGTACACCGGCGACACGGGATTCGACGCCGCTCTCGCGCACTGGGCCGGTGACTGCGACGTACTGCTCGCAGAGTGCTCGCTTCCGGACGAGCGCGCGATCGACAGTCACCTTACACCGACCACGGCCGGCCGCCTCGCAACGCTTGCCCGTGCCCGCCGGCTGGTGTTGACGCACTTCTATCCGGTGTTTGGCACCGACGACCCGACGACACTCGCACGCACGACGTTCGACGGTCCCGTGACGGCCGCTCGGGACGGGGACCGTTTCACGATTCCCGCGGTATAGAGCAGGCATGCAGACATCGACACCATACCCCGTGGGGGTCGCCGGATTGACGGCCCTTGCCCTGGCGGCGCTGCCCGCGCCGTCCGCCACGCAAGACGCGGCCGTGGCGCTCCAGCGAGCCGAGGCGGCGTACCGCAAGCTCACCACCCTCACGGCCAGCTTCACTCAGACGCTCGACAATCCGATGCTGGGCACTGAGACCGCCGAGGGGGTCCTCTATCTCGAGCGGCCCAACCGCTTCGCGATGCGGTTCATCGATCCGGCGGGTGATCGCATCGTCGTCGACGGGACGTGGCTCTGGCTCTACGCCCCGAGCTCCGTGCCGGAGCAGGTCATCCGCCAGCCCGTGCCGTCGAGCGGCATGACCACGCCCAATCTGATGGGTCAGTTTGCCGATCGGCCGCTGGAACGCTACGAGGCACGCTACGTCCGCGCCGACACCGTCGGGGGCAGGCAGGTGGACGTCGTCGCGCTGGTGCCCAGGCAGCAGGGGCTCGGCTTCCGATCCGCAGAGATCTCGATCGACGATGACGGGCTGTTCCGCCGCATTCGACTGGTCGAAGACTCGGGGCAGCGGCGTACCCTCGTGCTCGACGACCTACGCATCGGGGCCCAGATTCCCGAACGGGAGCTCCGGTTCACCCCGCCCGACGGGGTCAGAATCGTGGTGCCGTAGCGGCTGACAGGGCCGCGAAGCGGAGCGGGGGGACGGATGGCGCAGAGCCACCCGTCCCCCCCTCTCCTTCAGCGAGCCCACGGCGTCAGTCGGTACCCTCGCCCGAGCGTTGCTCCGCTGCCGCGGCGAGCAGCTCGGAGACCGACGCCGCGTCGCGCAGTAGCTCGAGCGCTCTCCCAACCTGGCGATCGTCGCGCAGCCGGCGCAGGCTCTCGGACTGCCGGCCGAACAGGTAGCGCTGGAGCTCGTACCCCAGCTCTTGGTCTATCAGGTTCTGGGCGCCGCCCAGCATCTCGGCCGTCACCGTCACGTCGCGCTCCTCGAGACGGCGAATGACCTCCTCCCGCATACGATCCGTGACCTGGAAGGAGGGATCGGCAATTTGGCCCTCGGCCTTCAACTCGAGGGCGTAGGTCGTCATGACGTCACGGTACACCGGGAGCTTCGCGCCGAGGGACCGGTAGAACTCCTGCTCCGCGTCGGTGAGCGTATCGGGCACCACCAGCATGTCGGGCCTGATCCCCCCTCCGCCGCGGACCGGCCGGCCACCGTCGGTCAGATACACCTCTGACGTGTCCGCTCCGGACAGCACGGACACCGCATCCGCAGCATCGTCTGCTCCGTGGCCCATCGGTTTCTGAATGAGCCGACCGCTCGGCGTGTACCAGCGCGCCGTCGTGAGCCGCAGCGCCTCGGTTCGCCCGAGCCGGTAGACGGTCTGCACCAATCCCTTCCCGAAGGTCGGTGTGCCGAGGATGAGGGCGCGGTCGTGATCCTGAAGCGCGCCGGCGATGATCTCCGCCGCGCTCGCCGTGCCGCCGTTGACCAGCACCACCAGTGGAAGATCGGGCCACCGCTGCTCGGCGCGCGCCTGGTAGGTCTCGGTCGCACCGCGCGCGCGGCCGCGCGTCGATACCACCGTGGAACCCGGATCGAGGAACAGATCCGACACTTCGACACCCTGATCGAGCAGACCGCCAGGATTGTACCGCAGGTCGAGCACCAATGCGCGCGCCCCCTCCGACCTGAGCGAATCGATGGCCTCGACCAGCTCGCTCGCTACCGTCTCGGAGACGCTCGCTCCAACCATGGAAACGTAGCCGATGCCGGTACCGAGCATCGTAGCGAGCTGGATCGCCTTGACGTGGATGGTGGCGCGCTCGATGGTAATGTCCATCGGCTCCGGCATCCCCGGCCGCGCGACCGTGATCGTGACCGTGGACCCCTCCTCGCCACGCAGCTCCTCGACCGCCCTGTCGGACTTCCAGCCGTAGGTGGAGCGGCCATCCACGGCGATGATGCGGTCGCCGGTGGCGAGGCCCGCGTCATCGGCGGGCGTGCCTGCGATGGGGGCGATGATCGTGATCCAGTTGTCCCGCACATCGATGCGGATACCGAGCCCGCCGTAGTTTCCGGTGGTGCTTTCGGTCAGCTCCTCGAAGTCTTCGCGGCGCAGGAACCGGGCGTACGGGTCCTCCAATTGATTGAGCAACCCGTCGATCGCGAGGTCGTAGAGCTCGGCCT
>JBDHDN010000192.1:0-7681 GCA_039591485.1 Gemmatimonadota bacterium | reverse complement strand
TCCCCCCTCCTCGCCGGGCGGAGCGCCCTCCTCCGCAGGCTGGAAGATGAAGACGACCGTGCCGGAGAGGCCGTCGCGCAGCTCGGACAGCACACCTGCAAGACCAAGATGCACGGCCATGTGAATGTCGTGACCGCAGGCGTGTGAGACGCCGACCTCCTGTCCCAGGTACGTCGTCCGCACCGTAGACCTGAACGGGTACGGTGTCTCCTCGGTGACCGGCAGCGCATCCATGTCCGCTCGAACTGCGATCACAGGGCCCGGCTGTCCACCGTGCAGGATGCCCACCACACCGGTGTGGGCAATGCCCGTCCGAACGTCGTCGAACCCCATCTCCCTGAGGTGCCTCGCAATGAGCGCGGCCGTCTCGTGCTCCCGATTGCCAAGTTCGGGGTATTGATGCAGGTGGTGCCGCACCTCCACCATTCGAGGGGCGATCGTGGTGATCTTCCGGTCGATATCCGGGTTCTGTGCGTAGCCGGATCCTGGTAGAGCAGCGAGTGAAACGGCGAGCAGTGAGGCGATGCGCAGCATGGACGGCCCTATGTTATGCGAGTCGTGTTCCGGAGGCTCCAAATGATAGGGACGATCGAGGGCCCTGCGCTAGGGCGTCGGATCGTGCCAAGGAGTCACACCGTGCGGAGGTGGATGCTCATTTCGATCGACGTGCTCGCCCGCGGCGGTGGTGAGATGGCCGCGACGGCGGACGATCTCGTGGAGGTGGACGGGACGTTTGCCAGGGAAACGGCTACGGGGGGCCGGGACGCCTGGATCGAGGCGTTTGCGCCTTGCGGCATGATGCTCCCCAACGCCCGTTCGGTGGTCGGGCAGGCCGCCCTTCGGAGCGCGATGCACCCGTCGTTCGCAAATGGCGGGTTCGCACTCACGTGGGAGCCGATGGAGGGGGATACCTCATCGCCGGGTGCGCCCGGTTACCCTTGGGGGCAGTGGGAACGCCGCACCGAGGACGACTCCGGCAGAAAACGGACGTCCAAACACACCCACGTCACGGTCTGGCGTCGGGACCCCGCCAGCGAGTGGAAGGTGGTGCCCGACATTGGCAATGAGGGTGAGTAGCAGGGTGCGGAGAATGGGGAGATCACAGAGATCCAGCCTGCTCCAAACCGCACGGCTCCTGCTGCTCGTGCTCGCAGTGGTGACGCATCCCGCGGCTGGTCAGGTCGTGCGCGGCAATCTGGTGGACGCCGTCTCCGGTCGGCCAGTGCCTGCCGGCATCGTGGTGCTCGTCGACACTTCCGGAGTCGAGCAGATCCGCACGCTGACCGATGCGACCGGCAGCTTCGTCGTCCGTGCCCACGAGCCGGGTGTCTTTCGCCTCCGCACACTCATCGTGGGATTCGAGGGATGGGAGTCGGAGGCGTTCTCGCTCGCACGAGGTCAGTCGGTCGAACGACAGATAGCGCTCACGTTCTACCGCGTCGAGCTTCCCGAGCTGACGGTCGAAGCGAAGCAGACCTGTGTCGTGCGGCCAGAGGAGGGACTTGCGGCGGCTGCCCTGTGGGATGAAGTGAAGAAGGCCTTGGCAGCCACCAGACTCTCCATGGAGCGGCGGAAGTATCGGTTCCGGACCCGCACATCCGAGCGGCAGCTGGATCCATACGGTGTCGTACGCGCAGACACGACGTACATCAGCCCTGGATACTCCAGTTGGCCGTTCGCGTCACTTCCCGCGGACCGGCTATCGCAGTTGGGCTTCGTCCAGGGTGCCCCGGGCGGACCCGTGTTTTATGGGCCGGACGCGGAGGTGCTGGTTTCGGACGTCTTTCTCGACGACCATTGCTTTCGCGTGAAGCTGGGCGAGGACCCGCGTGGATACATAGGCCTCGCCTTCGAGCCGGTGGGTGGCAGAAACGTGCCCGAGATCGAGGGCGTGTTATGGCTGGACTCGGCGTCGGTCCTCCTACGTCGGCTGGAATGGGGCTATCTGAACGTTTCCCGCTGGGCGCGAGCGGGCGATCCTGGAGGGTTCGTCGAATTTGCGGCACTGCCCGACGGCGCGTGGTTCATTCGCCGCTGGATGCTGCGGGCCCCAGTTGCACACGTCTTCGTTGGGCGGCCGGATACGTTGTTGTATGGGGTGAAGGTCAGGGAATCTGAGGTCCTCGATGTGCTCGATCGGCGGGGCGAGCCGATCCTGCCCTACTCCCGGCCGGACTCGATACGCCAAGGAAGCAAGGCCGGGTACTGATCGAGGAACCATCGCACAGTGCGTCGGAGGCCGATCTGCGGGTCCGTCTGCGGCTGCCAGCCGAGGATATCATGGGCCTTGGCGGAGCTGAATGGGTTGTCCCTCCCGAGGAAGTGGCCGCTCGCAGACCCGACTCCCGTATACCGGCCCGGACGGGCCAACTGATGTGCCAACTGCCACACGTGGCCGGCGGCGACCGCAGCGGAAATCGGTACCGGAAGCGTGCGGATGCGGCGACCGGCCTCACTTCCGATGACGTCGTACAGAGCCCGCTGGGTGAAGCCGCCATCGTTGGCAACGTTGAATGCGCCCGTCACGTCGGGTCGGGCGATCGCTCGCTCGATCGCATTGACCACGTTCCCAACGTAGATCATTGACAGCGTGTTTCGTCCGGAGCCCACGATGGGCGCGATGCGGAAGCGCAGAGCGCCCAGGAGTTTCGTCATGAAGAGGCGCTCGCGCTCGCCATATATCACGCAGGGTCGCAGGGCGATCGCCGAGACGCCGAGACGCCGAGCTTCCCTCCAGAGCACGGCTTCCGCCTCCCGTTTTGATCTGGCGTAGAAGTCGGAGGAGGCAATCGGGCCGAACGGCGCCTCTTCATCCACGGTTCCGCTGCGCGCCTCGTCGGGCCGGCGCCCATAGACGGCCACGGACGAAAGGAGGATGAGCCGTGCACCAGAAGCAGCGGCGGTTCGGACGGCCAGGCGAGTCGCCTCCACGTTGATCTCGCGGTACCGCTGCCACGTGTCGGGTGTGACCACCATGGCGGCGGCGTGAATGATGAGGTCACAGTCCTGCGCCGCCTCCCAGGAGCGCTGGTCCTCGACGACACCGTCCGTGGCTGCCGCACCAAGTGTCTCGACCGTGTGGCGCGCCACCACCGAGCGCACCAGCGCCCGCACGGTGTGCCCGTTCTCTGCCAGCCGCGCGATTACGTGGCTCCCCACGAGCCCGGTACCGCCGGTGACGAAGACCCTCACAGGGCCAACATCACGGCGCGGGTGCCCAGCACGAGGCAGAGCAGAGTAACGGCTCCACCCATCAAGTTCCCTCGCCATCCGTTCACGTGGATGCCGAGCCGTTGGCGATCATTCATGGCGACCAGCAACACGAGCGCCACGATCGGCAGAATGAGGCCGTTCACGACCTGTGCGACGACGATGAGCGGGACCGGACGCATGCTCGTAAGGGCGGTGATTCCCCCGACGGCGATGCAGCCCATCCAGACGATTCGAGCAGTTGCCGACCGCGTATCGCGGCCCCGACCCGTGGCATCAAGGATGGTGTAGGCTGCGGCCAGCGGAGCCGTGATCGCCGATGAGATACCCGCCGCACTGTATCCCAGCGCGAACGCTTTGCCCGCCCATGGACCCAGCAGCGGCGTGAGCTGCCGCGCCATGTCGGCTGCCGAGTGGACCTGACCGCCCTCCAGCGCGGCCGATGCGGTCACAACGACGGCACCGGAAACGAGACCACCGAGCCCGATCGCCACGACGAGATCGAGTCGGACCACGGCCAAGTCGTGCACGCTAGACCACCGCTCTCGAACCGTTGCCGCGTGCAGGAACAGGTTGTAGGGCACGATCGTCGTACCGATGAGTGCAATTGCCGTGACGTCGGCTCCCGTCGGCACTCGCGGTATGAAAGCCCCGGTCATGAGCGTGCTGACCCTCGGTGCAACCGTAACGGCGGTGACGACGAAGACGAGTCCCATCACGGCAACGCACCCAGCCAGAACGCGCTCCAGCAGGCGATACTGGCCGAACCAGAGGAGCAGTCCCGCGAGGGCCACGCCGAGTCCGATCCAGCTGCGGAGGGGGACGCCCGTGACACTCTCGAGCCCGAGTGCCGCTCCCGTGAGGTTGCCAGCCTCGTAGGCCGCTGCCCCGCCTACGACGGCGACGGCGGCGAGTGTGGCAAGTGCCGGCCCGAGCCACGGTGGGCCGCGTACTGCGAGCAGTGCGGCACCGAGTCCCGCACCCGTCGCGAGGCCGAGACGTGCCGCCATCTCCTGGAGGACGATTGTCGCGACGGTCGCGAACAGCAACGCCCACAGCAAGGTCACGCCGTAGGCTGCTCCGGCGAGCGTGGCGCTGGTGACGGTGCCGGGCCCGATGAACGCTGCGGCGACGATCACACCAGGGCCGAGCCCCCGCCATGACCGCATCATGGGGTCGGAATGGGAACGCGTACGATCTGCGCGGTCTTGCCGCATGCGGTGACGGTGCTGCCCGGTGAGATCTCACGCCTCAGCAGCCCGAGACCGATCCAGAGCTGCCACGCATTGCTCCACACGGCGCTCGTTACCCGACCGACCGCCTTGTCATCCCGCAGGATGGTGGCGTCGTCGACGGATGGCGTCTTGCGCCACACCAGGCCGGCGAGCCAGCGGTTGGCATGCCCGCGGAAATGAACGCGGGCCACCGTCTCCTGGCCCGTGTAACAGCCCTTGGTGTATGACACTGCATCCACCTCGTCGAACCGCACTTCCTGCGGCAACGTCCTGGTGCCGATCTCGGCCCCCAGGAGCGGCCAGCCGGCGAGCACACGGGCGAGGTCCGCCGTCTCCTCGGGCACTGGGGTGACGCCCGTCTCCTCCAGCACCGCACGAACAGCCTCGGCCTCTGTCCGTTCGCAGATGATGAGCAGCTCGAACGGTGCGGCTGCAGGGCGACATACGATACAGTCTGCTCCTGCGATCGTCGTGACTGCCGTCGCGCCACGACTAGGTAGCGGTACTCGAGACTGCCCGACCACGTCGGCCGCGGTGGGTCCGAGGAGCTCGAGTACGTACATCTCGTCCGTGCGGTCCATGGCACGAGCCAGCCTCGGCGGGAAGTAGCGACGGAAGACCTGCAGGGCTGCATCACGGCCATTGAGCGGTGTGACAGCCAGATGCGCAGCGTCCGTCCGGGCAACCCACAGATCCGTCTGGATCATGCCCTTCGGCGTCAGTAATGCGCCGTAGAGGAAACCATGCTCGCCGTGCGACTCGACGTCGTTCGTCCACACGCCCTGGAGGCAGGTGGCAGCGCCCTGGCCTGCCACCCTGATGACGCCCCGAGGCCGCCCCGCCACCGCGGCACCTTCGAGTGCTGCGGTCTCGTGCTCGGGTGCCAGCCGGCCTCGCTCGATCGTGAACGGGACCGGAGGCGAACGGTACTCAGTCCCGTTCGTAGTATCCGGCTCGCTCATATGACCAATCCAAAAGTTCAACGGGATGCACGACTGGAATGTCGAGCCCGACAGACCTGAGGCCCGCCCCGATCTGCATGATGCACCCGGGATTACCGGTCACGACGACGTCGGGTGCAGCCGCACGTAGGGCGGCGAGCTTGAGCGCAAGGACGCGATTGGAGACGTCCGGCTGCGCAAAGGTGTAGCTACCGGCACTGCCGCAGCAGAGATCGGCATCCTGGTGATACACCCGCTCGATCCCAGGCACGGCGGCCAGCGCGGCCTCGGGTGCGTCGGCGATCCGCTGCGCGTGCAAGAGGTGGCAAGGTGGGTCGTACGCGACACGCAATCCGAGCGGGGCTCCGCGGCGGGGGCCCGCGGTTGCGAGCAGTTCCGTGACGTCCCGTGCACGTGCAGCGAGACTCGCGCCAGCCCCAGCCGATCCGCTGCCCTCGAGGAGTCTCCCATACTCCTTGAGGATCGCCCCGCAGCCCGCCGCGTCGACCGCAACCGGCGTGTCGGGGGCCCCCGCGGCGAAGGCGTCGGCGTTGGCACACGCGAGCCGAACTGCATCTTCGTGCTGGCCTGCATGTGCGTGGAGGGCCCCGCAACATTCCTGGCCTGCAGGCTCGACAACATGAAACCCGTTCGCCGAGAGAACCCGAATTGTCGCATCGTGCACGTGGGCGAAGAGATCGTCCATGACGCAGCCGCGGAACAAGGCGACCGTCCCGCGATCTGGAGGCTGATCCGAGTCGAATCCCTCCGTGTTCGGCCGTGTCCCATCGCGGGGAGGACGCCAGGGACTCGTCGCTGCCAGCATTCCCATCGCCGTGCCGAACAGGGCCGTACCGCGTACTCGCCGCGCCAACGGACGCCCGATCCGTGCAGCGGCAAAGACGCCTCGGCGCGCGATCGGCTCGCCGATGACGGCATGAAGCATCCTGACGGTGAGAGGAAGGGGCCGGTGCGCTGCTAGGACTCGCCGAGCCGCTTCAATTGCTGGACCGTACTCGACACCCGACGGGCACGCCGGCTCGCAGGCGCGACAGCCAAGGCACTGGTCGAGGTGGCGTACCAGGGTGGGATCGCTCGCCGTGAGTCGCCGGGTGGCAAGTGCCTGCATCAACACGATCCTGCCGCGGGGGCTCTCGGCCTCGTCGCTACTCACACGGTACGTTGGGCAGCTTTGGAGGCAGAATCCGCAGTGGACACAAGGATGGAGGCCCGCAACGGCGTCGGGTGTCATCCGTCGTCGCCGATCGGGACGAGCAGGACATCGCGCGGATCGAATGCGTGGCGTAGCTCTGCAACGAGCGGGCCGACCCCCTCGCGGTACGCGCCGTAATGCCCGACCGCCGCGCGGAGCATCCACGAGCCTCGCTCGAGCGTAAGCGGGATCTCCCGCTGCGCAGCAGTCTGGCGCAGTCGCTGCAGATCCTCGGGGCTTGTCGGTCCACACCAGCGGACGCGACCCAGGGGGACGGTGACGCTGATGGGTCCTTCCCGGAGCCGATGCTGCACCAGGTCGAGACATGGCTCGATCGCCGTGGGGAGCGTGCCGAGCCGCACGGTCGTCGGGGCGCTGGCCATGGCGTGCTGGATGCCTGCCCAAAACCCGGCCGCTTCGTCCCCGGTAAGCTCCTGCCACACTACGTCGGTGGCCTGGCGGACGGTATCGCCGGCGGCTGCGACTTCCGCCTCGCGCCCCGTGAGACGGGCTGCGAGAGTCCACCGGGTCCCAACCTCGGCGGTGCCGCTGAACAGCTCCAGTGCACTTGGTGACAACCCGGTGTCGGTTACGGCAAGTGCGGCATCGATCAACTCATCGCGCGGTCCGGTGCTGACGAGTGTGCTGTCGGCACGGGGCACGGCGCGGACGCGCAGGGTCACCGACGTGATGATGCCGCGACGCGACCGCCGGCGTGGACGATGCTCCCATCGCCGCTGACGAAGGTTACGCCGAGCAGATGGTCCCGCAGTCGACCAAAGCCTGCGGCAAGGGGACCGGACGTGCCGCTGGCAATCACAGAGCCGACAGTGCGCTCGGGCCCGGGCGGGTCGGCTGCGAACCACACGCCGTGCTCGGCGAGCACTCTGCGCAGGTTCGGCCACGAAGCACCGGCCCCGGCTGTCGCGACGAGATCGGCTGCGCTCACCAGCGGGATGCAATCCAGTCGCCGGGAGGATATCAGGAGGTCCGCTGGTGCATCCATGGGACACCAGTGGCCACCACCGACGACGCCGACCCGCCAGCCCTCGCTGGCGGCCGTGCGCAACAGCAGGGACACT
>JBDHDN010000191.1:0-7378 GCA_039591485.1 Gemmatimonadota bacterium | reverse complement strand
GGACGATCGTGTGGCACCCGCTCCAATCCCACTGTGCGCACCGTGACGCCCGCACCCCACATGAGCCCCCGCGACCAGCGCCGCCCCACCTCGTCGTACAGGCCACCGGGGCGGTTGGGAATCCGGAGGACCCCGGCGATGATGACCTTGAACCCGTAGTACACGGTCAGCACGACCAGCACGACGAGATACCAAATCGGGCGCACCGTTACTCCTCGAAGTGGACGAAGCCATTGGGAAGTGCACGCGGCTGTCCCCGCTCGAACACGCGCACGCCCTCTCCGGCCTCCACGATACCCACCTGGCTCAGGGCAACGCCAAATCGCTCCGCAAATGGCCCGGCACGATCCGAGTCGAAACCGGCCGGCATCGCGCAGAGCAACTCGTACTCCTCGCCGCCGGACAGGGCGTCGTCACACCCCTCCGCACCACGGTGGACGGGCACGCGCTCGGCGTCGATACGGCAGGCGACCCCCGACGCCGCCGCGAGGTGACCGGCATCAGGCACCAACCCGTCACTCAGATCGATGAGGGCAGTGGCACCCGCGTTGCTGAGCCACTTCGCCTCCGCCACACGAGGTATGGGTCGGGCGAAGCGATCGCGCGCCGCCTCGGACGGCTGGCGACCGGCGAGCCACGACCGCACCGCGGCGGCCGGCGCTCCCAGTGCGCCGGTCACCCAGAGGCCGTCGCCGGGCGCGGCGCCGGAGCGCAACAGCGGACGGTCCACCGTTCCGAACACCACCAGGTCAACCACCAGGCGATCACTGCGCACGAGGTCGCCGCCTCGGACCGTGGCACCCACCGACGCACCGGCCGACGCCACCCCCTCCATGAGCGCCGCAAGCTCGTCGGCGCTCCGATCGCCCGGTGCGCCGATGCTGGCCATGAGCCCGAGCGGCGTCCCTGCCACGGCGGCGAGATCCGACAGGGCGGCAGCGGCGATGCGCCAGCCAAGCTCCTCAGGCTCGAGCCAGTGCCCGTGGAAGTGCACGCGCTCGACCGCCATGTCGGTCGAAACGGCGAGCTGGTGTTCGCCGACTTCGATGAAGCTGCAATCGTCGCCCGATGGTGCCGCGCGTGCGCCCAGCCGTTGCCAGATGGTCCGGATGCGGTCGAACTCCGCACCTGGCCCGAGTGGGGTGTGCGCGTCGCTCACCGCTGGAGCACTCGCTGCTCGAACCGCACGACGCCGCGGTCGGTGGCGATCCAGAGGTATCGCTCGTCGGCGGCGACGTCCCACGGCTCGCCCGGGAGATCCTCGCGCCGCAGGGCCTGAGGAAACGTCGCGCGACCGGGCACGAAGTGCACGGCACCGACCGACCCGACGATCCACACACCATCCTGGTCACCGGCAAGTGCGACGATGCGGCCCACCTCACCGGCGAGCGAGCGCTCGACGCGCCAGTCCTCGGCGGCATGACGCCACGCGATCCGGTCCGTGGTAGCGGCGACGAGTACGCCCCCGCCATGGGCGAGGGCCACCACGGGGTCGCGCATCCACGGGTCCTGGGCGATCGTCGCCGGCACCAGCATCGAGTCGCTGCCCGGCGCGACGAAGGCCATGCCCCTCACGCCGCCGAGCCACACGGTATCTGCCAGCACCAGCAACGCATACACCGGCTCGCGCACGCGCGCATCGACCAGCAAGCCGTCACCCGCGTCGTCCACGAACAGGAGGCCGCGCTCGGTGCCCGCCCACACGCCGGCGTCCGTCCGCGTCACCGCGTACGCGCTGATGCCCTCGCCGATCAGCTCGGGCGCCAACCGCACCGCGCGGCCGTCTTCACCGACCCGCCACACCCCCCGCTCGGTGGCGGCGAGCAGGGTCGCGCCGTCATCGGCCACATCCAGGATACGCCGGAAGCGGAACCCGGTGGCCGGCGGCCCCTCCTCGTACGCGAACCGCTGTAGATCGGTGCTCATGAAGGTGAAGCCGAAGCGACGCCCGCGACCGCTTGTCCCTACCACCACCTGCTCGTCCACGATCGCGATCGCGGCTGCCTCGCGGTCGAGCAGGCCGAATGGGAGCCGCTCGAACTGTTGGGTCACGGGATCGACGTGGAGCACGCCCAGCCCGTCGGTGCCGAGGAAGAGATCCTCGGTGTAGTCGAGCTGCGCGGCCGCCGTGTAGCGGTAATCGCGCATGCGCTCGTCGGTGAGCGCGAGCGGGGAGCGGGCGGCGAGTCCGGGGTCGCGCCACATCACCGACTCGACCGTCGTCGCTCGCACCTGGCGCTCGGGAGGTGGCAGGCTCGGCGCATCCGTGACGATCCCACTCCCGCGCTGCACCAACTGCCAGCCGAAGCGAGTGCGAACGAACAGGCCGATGAAGGTATCGTCCCGGTCGAACATGATGTCGCTCACGCCGCCCGGGATCGACACGGTTTCCACGAGATCCAGACGCGGGTCGTAGTGCAGCAGGCCGGACAGCGTACCGAGCCAGGCGGAGCGGTCCATCGGATCGACGATGGCGGGGCTGCCGGGCGGCGGCATGAAGCCGGGCGGCAGGGGGAGCGGCAGCTCCCAGCGCCTGAACCGCGCGTCGTAGACGCCGATACCGTCTTCGGTGAACGCGTAGAGCAGATCGCGGCCGCCCGCGAGTGCCAACACCACGCCGTAATCCCCGACCACGACGCGCTCGTCGGGGCGCCAACGGGATGACGGATACTGCGCTGCAGCGTCGTGGCCCGCGAGCAGCGTGACGGTGCCAAGGACGAGTGCGGCGCCGCGCGCCATCACACGAGTCTGGGCGCGGGCAGCTCGTACAGAACGGGCGGCTCGACCGCGGGCCGCGCCGCCAGACTCCGCCACAGCTCGGGCACGGCCGCTAGCACGTCGGCCGGCCGCGTGGCGCGCACGGTGAGTTGCTCGGACGCCAGTTCGGCCGCTCGGCCCAGCGTGTACGCGCCGAGTCCCGCGGCGTCGTGCGGTGCGAGCCCGCGGGCGAGGAACGTCGCTAGGAACCCACACAGGAGATCGCCGCTCCCGCCGGTGGCGAGTGCGGGGTTGCCGGCCGCCACCACACGGAGCGGCTCGCCGGGCGTCGCGATCACGGTGGGGACACCCTTGAGCAGGACGGTCGCCCGCGCCGAGAGTGCCTCGGGCGCGCCTGCCGCGGCGCCGAACCGGTCCATGTCGAGCACGTCGGCCAGCTCGGGCAGTGCCGCGCGGAACTCGCCCGGGTGAGGCGTGAACACCCGCGGTGCGTCGCCCGCCGCGAGCGCCGCGCGGCCGGTGTGGAGCGCGTCGGCGTCGATGACCGTCGGGCAGACGATCCGTTCGAGCACCGCCCTGACGAAGGCCGTGCGGTCGTCGCCCCGGCCCAAACCGGGACCCAGGACCACGGCGTCGGCCCACTCGAGCGCCTCGATCAGGTCGGGCTCGAGATCGGGACCGAGCGCGCTGCTGACGGTCAACGCGTCGGGCAGACGGCTCTGCGCGGCCTGCACCGTCGTAGGTTGCGCGGCCAGCTTGACGAGCCCGACACCAACGGCAAAGGCCGCCGAAGCGGCGTGCAACGCGGCACCCGCCATGCCCTCCGCGCCGCCCACCACGACGATCCTGCCACGCGCACCCTTGTGCATGTCGGCCTCGAAGGGCGGCAGCAGGCGACGTGCGTCGTCGTGGGTGAACAGCGCTGGCCATTCGGCGAGCGCCGGTGGGAAGCCGATGTCGGTAATGACGACGGTGCCGCACCAGTCACGCTGCAGCAGGTGGCCGCGGCGCGCGCCGCCAAAGGTGACGGTGAGCGTCGCCCGGACGGGACCGTGGGCCTCGCCCGTGGTCAGATCGAGACCGGTGGGTCCGTCGACCGCCACCACCGGACCGCCGTACGCAGCGATCCGCGCGGCCAGTGCGCCGATGTCGCCGTGTGGCGCTCCCGAGGCACCCGTGCCGAGCAGGGCATCGATGACGACGCCCGTGCGGGGCCAATCCTCATCGGCCGTGAGCGCCTCCACCCCATCGGCA
Source organism: Gemmatimonadota bacterium (assembly GCA_039591485.1). Taxonomy (GTDB): domain Bacteria; phylum Gemmatimonadota; class Gemmatimonadetes; order Gemmatimonadales; family GWC2-71-9; genus JAOTVV01. The sequence goes on along the minus strand of JBDHDN010000191.1, from coordinate 3,406 downwards.
AGGGCCAGTGTGCGGTTGGCATCGCAGTCGGGCGATCGCTCGCGGTCGAGTTCGGCAACCCACACAGGGACGCCGAGCGCGTGGAGCGCGCGGGCGGTCACCCAGCCATCGCCCCCGTTGTTGCCGTGTCCGGCAACGACGAGCACCCCATGCGGCAACTGCTTGGGATACGTCCGCGCCAGCACCGTCGCGGCGGCGCGCCCCGCCGTTTCCATGAGCACGCGGCTGGGCACCTGACACTCGGTGCGGGCGCGCTCGTCCCACTCGGCGGCCTGGGCCGCGTTCAGGACGGGCAGGTGCATGGTCGGATGCGGTTCAGCCCTCGACGGCCGGCGGCTGGCCGCGCTCGCCCAGAGCGGGCGTTGAGACTCGGGACGGCGAGGGCCGGGCTGACGTGACGAGTCGGTGCGCTTCGGCTACTTGAAGCTCTGGCCGATGGCACGGCCGAAGGAGATCTCACCGTTGTCGATCCGCAGGTTGAAGCCGCACTCGGGGTTGGTGCAGGCCCACGCCTTGTACTGGATCGGTGCACCATCGCGCCCGTAATCCGAGAGAGGGATCAGCACCCCCTTCTCACACTTGAGGCACGCCGGCAACTGTCGCTCCTCCATCGTCTCCTCCCTTCCCCGGTCGGCCGACATCGGCGTCTTTCGCCGACCCGCACCGCGCGGCTGCGTTCAGGAACCTCGGGCCAGATTCGCGCGGGCGATCCCCGCCCAGGGATACTCCCCCTCGAATGCCTGCGCGAAGTCGAACACCTCGTCGAAATCCGCCAGTCGGTCGCTGGACTGCTGAATCAGCAGGCCGACGTCGATCAACACGTACACGATCCGGCCGATGTCCTGGGTCGTCTCGACACCCCAATGCGACAGCACCGTCCGCGCCGTGAGGCCGAACTGGTCGAGCGCAAAGTCCCGGCAGGCGCGCGCCAACTCCTCGCCGGAGATATGCCCGCGCGCCTTGCGCCGCTGCTGGCAGTACTCGAGCGCCGCCAGCACGAAGAGGTATGCCCTCTCGTGGTAGCGACCGTCGCGCTCGCGAATCCGGTCGACGATTTCCGTTGCCAATCGCAGTTCGTGCACAACCGTATAGTTGGTGACCGATACCCCCTGAGGCAAGGGGATCAGGCCACTCCTGCAGGTGCGGCATACAGCGGGTACTCCTGCGCCATGTCCAACACCTGGGCGTGCACCCGCGCGATCGTCTCCTCCGAGGGGTTGCGCAGCACGTCGTCGATCCAGCCCGCCACGCGCCGCATCTCGTCTGCACCCATGCCCCTCGTCGTCAGTGCCGACGTGCCGATCCGCATGCCGCTCGTCACGAACGGCGAGCGCGGATCGCCCGGCACGGTGTTCTTGTTCACGTGCAGGCCGGCGTGTCCGAGCGCCTCCTCGGCGTCCTTGCCCGTGTACTCCCGGTCCCGCAGATCCACGAGCAGCAGGTGCGTGTCCGTGCCACCGGACACCAGCCGATATCCGCGCTCGACCAGGGCCTCGCCCATCGCGCGGGCGTTGGCCACCACCTGGGCCGCGTACGTCGTGAACTCGGGCGTGAGCGCCTCCGCGAAGGCCACCGCCTTGGCAGCAATCACGTGCTCGAGCGGTCCGCCCTGGGTTCCCGGGAAGACCTGCTTGTCGATCGCTTTGCTCAGCGCCTCACGGCAAAGGATGAACCCGCCGCGGGGCCCGCGGAGGGTCTTGTGCGTGGTACTCGTCACCACGTCTGCGTGCGGCACGGGCGACGGACACACCCCGGCGGCGACCAGGCCGGCGAAGTGCGCCATGTCCACCATGAAGGTGGCGCCGACTTCGCGCGCGATGGCAGCGAAGCCCGCGAAGTCGATGTGCCGGGGGTAGGCACTGCCCCCGGTGATGATGAGCCGGGGCCGCTCGGCTCGGGCCTGCTCGCGTACCCGATCGAGGTCGATCAGGCCCGTCGCCTCGTCCACGCCATACTGCACGGCGCGGAAGATCCGCCCGCTGGCGTTCACCTTGGCCCCGTGGGTCAGGTGCCCGCCGTGCGGCAGCATCAGACCCATCAACGTGTCGCCCGGGTCCATGACCGCCAGGTAGGCGGCCATGTTGGCCTGAGCACCGCTGTGCGGCTGGACGTTTACATGGTCGGCCCCGAACAACTCGAGGGCGCGATCGATGGCGAGCTGCTCGATCTCATCGACGACCTCACAGCCGCCGTAGTAGCGGCGGCCGGGATAGCCCTCGGCGTACTTGTTCGTGAGGACCGAGCCCATGGCCTCGAGCACGGCACGCGAGACGAAGTTCTCGCTCGCGATCAGCTCGAGGCCGGTCTCCTGCCGGGCGGTCTCCCGCTGGATCAGCTCATGGACGGTCGGATCGGCCGCCTTGAGCGCCCGCATGCGTCCTGCGTGGTCAACCATTAACACTCCACCTGCGAAAGGTCACGTCTTCGCGCTCGCCGCGGTAGCGATCCGCTGCTCGGCGAGCCGGTCGGCGGCGCGATAGGTCGGAATATTCTCGTCGCTCGCGAGCTGCAGCACGCGGAGGATCGTGTCGTAGATCTCCTCCGCCTTCCTGTGGGACCGCTCCAGCGACCACCCCTCGACCTCGGCGTTCACGTTGATGAGACCGCCCGAGTTGATCGCGTAGTCCGGCGCGTAGATGATGCCGCGCTCCTCGAGCATGTCACCGTGCCGCTCCTGGTCGAGTTGGTTGTTCGCCGCGCCGGCAATGATGTCCACGTTGAGCGCCGGAACGGTGTCGTCGTTGATCACCGCACCGAGCGCGCACGGCGCGAAGATGTCCGCCTTCGCCCCGTAGATGTCGCGCGGCGCCACGACCACCGCACCGAACTCGTCCACCACCCGCTGGACCTTGTCATCCTCGATGTCGCTGACGATGAGCTTGGCCCCTTCCTCGTGGAGGTGCTTGCACAGGTAGTAGCCGACGTGGCCGGTCCCCTGGACCGTGACCGTCTTGCCGCTCAGCGAGTCGCTGCCGTACGCCACCTGGGCGCACGCCTTCATGCCGCGGTAGACACCGAGCGCGGTGACAGGCGACGGATCGCCGGAGCGCCCGGCGAGCCCCACGACATGCGATGTCTCTTGCCGGATGAACTCCATGTCGGCGGTGCTCGTGCCCACGTCCTCGGCGGTGATGTAGCGTCCGCCGAGCGACTCCACGTGCCTGCCGTGCGCACGGAAGATGGGTTCCCGGTCCCGATGGTTCGGGTCCCCGACGATGACGCTCTTGCCGCCGCCGAGGTTGAGGCCGGCGAGCGCCGCCTTGTACGTCATGCCCCGCGACAGCCGCAGCACGTCGATGAGCGTTTCGAGATCGCTCTCGTAGCTCCACATGCGCGTACCGCCCAGGGCGGGGCCGAGCACCGTGCTGTGGATCGCGATGATGCCCTTGTAGCCGGCATCGCGATC
>JBDHDN010000190.1:0-7382 GCA_039591485.1 Gemmatimonadota bacterium | reverse complement strand
CTGGATGGCGTCGATGTTGCGCTCGTGAGTGACGCGAGTGAGGATGCGTGCCTGAGGGTTCAACCTGCGACAGTAGACCGTGAGGTAGACATTCATCGCATCGTCGTGGGTCGTCAGCAGAATCGATGGCGCTTGCCCGATCCCGGCTGAGTCGAGCACAGCGCGATCCGCCGCGTCGCCAATGATCAGGTGATCGGCAATGTGGGCGAGCTCGTCCTCGAGGGTCCGGTTCTTCTCGACCAACCGCATGCTAACGCCGTTCCTCTTGAGCGTCAGCGCAGCGGCACGTCCCACGCGGCCTCCACCTATCACGATCACGGGATTCGGGTTCGCCTCGTGAATGAGGCCCATCGCGTCGATGGTCTCGACTTGCTCTTGGTTGGCGATCACGACCGGGACGCTCCGGGGCGACAGCTCGAGATTGGGATCCGCCGCTCGTAGCCGGCCATCCAACCAGACGCCAACCACATTCACACCCAGCTCCTCGCGCAAGCCTGAATCCCGGATCGTGCGTCCTTCCAGCGGCGTGTTGCGCACCGGGAACTCGGCCAGCAGCGAGTCATGGAAACGCCCGATGATGTTTGCACGCACGTTGCCGGCAGACGCTCGCCTGGCCAGGTGCTCGCCCAGCAGGAGTGTCAGGGTGAGCACGTGATTCACACCGCCGAGCTCGAGGATGTCAACGGAATCCACCGAATCGGCGATGGCAACCACCGGCACCTGAGGCGCCCGTTCCCGCACGGTGAGCACGATGTTGGTGTTCACGGTATCGCTGGCATTGGCGAACACGAGGCGCGCGTGCTCTACCCTCGCATTCTCGTACGTCTCCACCGAGTCCACCTCCCCGGCGAGCACTGGCACTCCCTCGTCATGCATCTGCAGCGCGCGGGCGGGATCCGGTTCGATCAAATAGGCGGGCACACCGGTGAGATCGAGTCGCCGAATCAGGCCGAGGGCGATGGGGTCGTTGGCGCAGATGATGACGTGGCCCTGCACGTCGTCCGGGATCGTCCGCAGCGCCTTCCACCGTGCACGGCTCCGCTCCTCCAGCCAGGGGGCGTACACCAGGCGGATGAACAGAAACGGCAGAATGATGAGCAACAGCACGACGCCGGTCACCAACACGAAGCTGCTGAACACCCGGCCGAGATCACTGGTGAACGTGATGTCCCCGAATCCCAACGTGCTCATGACGGTCAAGGCCCAGTAGACACCGGTGAACCAGGAGTGCTCCTGCCCTTCCCACGCCATGATGACGTGGAACAGCCAGCCGTACAGCAGCACCACCGAGAGCAGCATCACCACATACCAGGCGAACGCTCGTGCGCGTGGACGGTACGCGCGCTGCCCCATGAGCGATGTCAGGACGGAGATCAGCGTCTTCATTGGTCGCGGATTGAATCAACCGGGGGTTGTGAGCGTGGCGTGTTCCGGCACACATGCGGCCCTCAAGCCGAATCGCGCACAGCGCGGCCGAGTCTCAGTTCGGGAAGGAGCACTTGCGAAGCGGCCCAACACATCAGCCACAGGGACGGCTCCCGATTGGCGATGAGGCTAAGGTAGGGTGTGCCGCCTCTACCGGCCAGCAAGACGCCCGATCGGGAGCCCCGTGTGGGTTCGTGGCGGTGTTCACGACGTACCGCTACAGCACGGCACGGGCGCGACCGACCAGCGGCCTGCCGTCAGTGAGAGCAACGAATGAGAGCTCCGGATGTCCCTCCACGATCCGTTCTTGACGTTCCGGGCTCATCACAGCATCCACGTCCCTGATCTTGGCAACGACGGCGAATGCCTGCTTGGACATCCCCTTGCGGTGCCGGGAGTTCTCGACCGCTCGTCGGTGCGCCTCCAGGTACGACGAGGCGTTCAAGACAGCCCGTGGCGGAGCCGGAAGGACACTGCTCCCTTTTCCAGCCAGTAGTTGACGCGCGAGTCGATCTGCCTCGGGCCGAGGCTCGGCGCCATGTCGGTACACCGACGGTGGGTGATCTCGCTTCAGCGACGATCAATGCCGAGCCGCCGCTTCAGCGGCGGAACCGGCCCGGTCTGCCCCCCCACGCACCGTCCCGCCGACCACCAACGCCGCCGAGATGATCAGCAGGTTCTTGATGATGTACTGCCCCTCCATGCTCGGGCCGTACACCACCCGCCCCGGCTGGAAGGTGACGTCGGGCAGCACCACCAGCGGCAGGAACGTCCCCACCATCTGGAGCGCGAGCAGCGCGATCGCCACCTCCCACCAGCCGATCACCGCCACCCACACCGCGGGATCGCCCACGGGGAGCCAGCGCACCGTGGCCAGCACCAAGGGCTCGGCCGCCGAGATCCCGAGCGGCGTGAGCAATCCACCCTTCCGTCCGCCCGTGGGCGCGCCGTCGAGGCGTGGACGCCGGCCACGTCGCCCCTCGCCCCGCTCCCCCGACCCCGGTACATTCGACAGTTATGACTGAGATACGCACGCGCCTGCAACAGGCGGTCGGCCAGCGCTACGAAATCGAGCGCGAAGTGGGACGGGGCGGGATGGCCACGGTGTTCCTGGCGCAGGACATGCGGCACCACCGCCCGGTGGCGCTCAAGGTGCTGCACCCGCATCTCGCCGAGGCCTTGGGCCCCGAGCGGTTCCTGCGCGAGATCCAGATCGCGGCCCGCCTACAGCACCCGCACATCGTCCCCCTGTACGACTCGGGTCAGGCCGGCGACCTGCTGTACTACGTGATGCCGTACGTGGAAGGCGAGTCGCTGCGCCAGCTGCTGGACCGTGAGGGGAAGCTGTCGGTGGAGGACGCGCTCACGATCGCCCGCGGCGTGGCCGCGGGGCTCGATTACGCCCACCGGCAGCAGGTTATCCACCGCGACATCAAGCCCGAGAACGTCATGCTGCACGACGGCCAGGCGATGGTGACGGACTTCGGCATCGCCAAGGCCGTGACCGCCGCGGCCGGCGACAGCCTGACGCAGACGGGGATGACCGTGGGTACGCCCGCGTACATGAGTCCTGAGCAGGCGGGCGGGGAAGCCGAGCTGGACGGCCGCAGCGACATCTACTCGCTGGGCGCGATGGTCTACGAGATGCTGACCGGCGTCGCGCCGTTCGTCGGGCCGACCGTGCAGGCCATCATGGCCAAGCTGTTCACCGAGCACGCGCCGCCGCTGCGCGACTCGCGGGAAGAAGTGCCCGCATGGGTGGGCGACGCCGTGCACCGCTGTCTGGCGAAGCGGTCGGACGACCGGTTCCCCACGGCGGGGGAGTTCGCCCAGGCGCTCGGCTGGCCGGCGGGCTCCACGCCACCGGGCACGCCGGCCGGCTCGGGCGGTCCCAAGTCGATCGCGGTGCTGCCGTTCGTCAACATGAGCGCCGACCCCGAGAACGAGTACTTCACCGACGGCATCGCCGAGGAGATCATCAACGCGCTCATCAAGGTGCAGGCGCTGCGCGTCGCGTCGCGCACGTCGTCGTTCGCGTTCAAGGGTAAGAACGTGAACATCCGCAAAGTCGGCGACGAGCTGAACGTCGGCACCGTGCTGGAGGGGAGCGTGCGCAAGGCCGGCAACCGGCTCAGGGTGATGGCCCAGCTCGTCAACGTGTCGGACGGCTACCACCTCTGGTCGGAGCGCTACGACCGCCAGATGGACGACGTGTTCGCGATTCAGGACGAGATCTCCGAGAACATCGTCAAGGCGCTCAAGGTGGTGCTGAGCGAGGACGAGAAGCGGGCCATCGAGAAGCCGCCGACCGAGAACGTCGAGGCGTACGAGTACTACCTGCGGGCGCGGCAGTACTTCCATCAGTTCCGGCGCACGGGCATGCAGTTCGCTCGGCGCATGTTCGAGCGCGCCATCGAGGTCGATCCGAAGTACTCCAAGGCGTTCGCAGGCGTCGCCGACTGCTGTTCCTTCATGTACATGTACTGGGACGGCAGCAAGGCCAACCTCGAGGGGGCCGACACCGCCTCGAAGCGGGCGCTGGAGCTGGACCCGGAGCTGGCCGAGGCGAACGCGTCACGCGGGTTCGCGCTGTCGCTCAGCCGGCAGTACGAGGAGGCGCGGAAGTACTTCGAGACCGCCATCCGGCTCAACCCGAAGCTGTACGAAGCGCACTACCTCTACGCGCGCGCCTGTTTCCAGGAGGGCAGGCTCGAGGACGCGGTGCACCAGTACGAAGAGGCGTCGCGCGTGCGGCCCGAGGACTATCAGGCCCTCCTCCTGATCCAGTCGGCGCTGCACGGGCTGGGTCGCCACGACGACGCGAAGGAAGCCCTGCGGCGCGGGCTGGTCGTGGCCGAGAAGCACCTCGAGCTGAATCCGGACGACGCCCGGGCCCTGTGCCTCGGGGGCCAGGCGTTGATGCAGCTGGACGAGCCGGAGCGGGCGCTCGAATGGGCGCAGCGCGCCCACAAGATCGATCCCACCGATTCGGGCATCCTCTACAACGTGGCTTGCGTGTACGCGCTTGGCGAGATGACACACCAGGCACTCGACTGTCTCGACCAGGCCATCGAAAACGGCTTCGGCCATCGCGAGTGGTTGGACCACGACACCGACCTCGACTCGCTGCGCCAGGATCCGCGGTTCGAGGCGCTGCGACAGAAGCTGTAAGGCGGACGGGCGGTCAGGCGGTCGTCGCGAAGGACGGTACGACGGTAGCCGTAAAGCGTGGGAGCTCCCGGGTGGGTGCCGACCGGCCGGCGAACTGCGGGCCGCGGAGGCGCAGGTCGGTACGCGAGGGGCGGAACGTCACCGGAAGCCGGTACTGCGGACCGTTGTCACCTCCGTACGCTAGCTTGGGGTGGGAGGGACGACCATGGGAACGACGCCACGACGCCGCCGCCTGCTGTCACCCCGGTTCACCGAAGCCCTGACGTACGCCGCCGAACTGCACGCCGACCAACAGCGGAAAGGTCCGGATCGCCTTCCTTATATAGGGCACCTGCTTGGCGTGGCCTCGCTGGTGCTCGAGCACGGCGGCGTGGAGACCCAGGCGATCGCTGCCCTGCTGCACGACGCGATCGAGGACCGTCCCCATGACGGCCGCACCGAGAGGGAGATCGCCGAGCGGTTCGGGCCGGAGGTGCTCGCCATCGTGCAGGCCTTAACGGACAGCACGGACCCGGACGACCCGCGCGACGCCTCCACCTGGCACACGCGCAAGCAGCAGTACGTCGCGCACGTCGCAACGATGTCAGACGACGCGGTACTCGTGAGCCTCGCCGACAAGCTGCACAACGCGCGCAAGATTGTGCTGGATTTGCGCGAGCAGGGCGCGAGCGTGTGGGGCCGGTTCAAAGCCACGAAGGACGACACGCTGTGGTACTACCGGGAGCTCGTCACGGCCTTCCGCTCGCGATTACCCGGGCACGTACTCGCCGAGGAATTAGAGAGGACGGTGGCGGAGATGCACGAGTCGGGCGGCCTCGCGGGCGACGGTCGCTAGCCGATGCTCGGTGCCATGGCCGGCGACATCGTCGCGCTCAGTCGTCAGCGAGGAGTGCCGCCGGCTCGTGGGGGCAGCAGGCGAGCAAGCGTCTGACTGGTTCCTTCGAGGATGGCCGGGAGCGACTCTCGCTGCTCGAGGTTGACCTTGGACGCGCCGCTGACGAGCTCCGTCTCGTGGGAGCGGAGCTGCAGCGCAGCACACTCGACGTTCTCCACCCCTTCACGCAGTGCGGCAACGCCGTCACACCCCGGCACCGTCTCGGTGAGGCGGACATCGGTGGTCAGGAGGTGGGCGATGTGCTTGGTGTTCGCATCGAGGACGAAGCCGACCGCACCCGCGGCGAGGCCGGCGCCCGCGGCGACATCTCCCCCGGCTCCCGCGACGTCCGCGGCGATCCCGACACCAAAGCCGGCCGTGAACGCAGAGGACAGGGCATCACCCAGGGTCTGATCCTCGGACAGCTCCACTTCGATGAACTGTCGGTGATTCACCTGCATGACATAGGTTGCCGAGTCCGGGGCATCCACGAGCACATAGCCCATCGCGGCGAGCTGCCGCTCGAGCTCCGGTCGCACCGAGATCGTGCTGTCGGCTGATGAGGTCTCCGTCAGGTACACGGTCGGAGGCAGGTCGCTGCGCAGCTCCACGAAGATCGACTCGCTCAGCTTGGTCTGCGATTCAAGCGTGCCGTACCGCATGTTCATCCGCATTGCCGCACACCTACCCAGCGTGATGCAGCCGAGCACCACGGCCACGACCAGCGCCGGTGGCGGCATCGTGGAGTGACGGGCCCGCTGCCCTGCCCACAGCAGTCCAATGCGATGGTCGCGCATGTTTCCTCCGCAGCGGGTTTGGCGACCGCCGTTCCAGCACCGGCGCCGACGGCCGAGGTGCGGGTGCCGCGCCCGATCAACCGGACCGAACGATCACGTCGTGCACCGACAAGCGTACATCCCACTCGTCAAGCGGTCGTCAAGGTGAGCGTGATCGTGGCTCGCCCGCTGTCGGGATGACGACGGCAACGACGGAACCCGACCCTCCCTTCTCAATCGCGCAATTGAAGAACGACCTGTGGCCGTGTCGTCGGTGGGCGTCCTGCAGGAGGGCGTCGCTCTGGCGGTATGGCCGCGAAGCCGGATCGACGAGTAGCTGCAATACCCAAAGTAGGACCGCTCGACCCCGGGGGCCAAGGACATGAACGCTCGTGTTTGGATTGTGCGCGTGGCCTGGCCGTGCCGCGGGAGGCACGCTGTACGGAACAATCAGGGGGAGTCGAAGGACCAACCGTTCCGATACGCCGCCGCCCGACGCGGAGCCGGGCGGCGGGGTATCGTCCAGCGGGAGCCTAGCGGCTGGATACCGGTGCGTGCTCCGTCCCCTTCCCCATGCTGAGGAAGCTGTCTTTGTGCTCGAAGCACCAGTCCATCATCATCGGCATCGCCTCGGGATAGCGCTCCATCATGCGGGAGACCACCTCGCTAAAGGCGCTGAGGAAGGCGGGTATGCTGTCGGCAACATAGAGGTAGACCACGTTCCACTCGTCACCCCACGCGTGAAAGGCCGGCTGAAACGCCATGATCTTGCCCTCATCGACGAGCTCTTGAACGACGGGCACGAACGCAGAATCGACGAAGGCGCGGAGCTCACCGGTCTTACCCATGTCACACTTGTTCTGCTGCAGCACGAGTGTCTGCGCCTGGGCGACGACGTGACCGGACGCGAGGAGCGCGACGACGGCCACGAGCAGGCGGATGCAGCGCATGGTGCTCTCCTTGAAGGGGAATGGCCCAACCTATGCTCCGCGTCCTGTGGGAAACAGGGAAGGAGTTGTCGGGCATGATCGGCCGGGCGGATGCCTGCTAGCGGGGCCAGGTCGGGTCGGAGTCAAATGCGGGGTGGCCGGCCGGCGAACCGCAGGCCGCGAGGGGCGGGTCGGTACGTGACGGGC
>JBDHDN010000189.1:7474-8560 GCA_039591485.1 Gemmatimonadota bacterium | reverse complement strand
CGTGTTCAGCGTCAGCTACCCCTTCGCCTTCCAGGGTCTTCTGGCAATGCCCGTGTGGGGCCGAATACTCGGCTCCGCGATCATCATGTTCCCCCTTGGCTTCTTCATGGGAATGCCCTTCCCGCTCGGCATCCAGGCGCTCACGTGCCAGCCGCGTGGAGCCATAGCCTGGGCGTGGGGAATGAATGCGCTGTTCACGGTGATAGGCGGCGTCGCGTGCGGGGTCCTCTCGATCGTTTTCGGCTTCCAGGCCACGCTCGTCATCGGACTGGCGATCTACGCGGTGGCACTACTTCTGATCGGCTTCCTCCTGTCGCGCGCGTCGGTGGCGGCGGCACGGGCGCCGGTACTGTCCTGAGATCACACACCTGACGACCTCGCTGCTGGGCAAACCTCTCGTGGCCAAGGACTCCGTACGGCGCTCGCCTGCGAAGGCGACATGAGGCCGTGGACGCTGCTCGACCGTATGGCCATCGCCGCCAGTGCCCCCCTCGGTACGGCACTGAAAAGGGGAGTTGGAGCGCTCTTCGGAGGCACGACTGCGGCACAATGCGTGCGTGTAGGATTCGGTCCGGACCGGCACCTCATCCGCTGAAGGGTGCGCAACTCGCGCCTCGGCCGCCCCGGCTCCCCGGTGCCTGGCCGCGTGCTGGTGCCCAAGCATGAAGACCAACACGGCAGGATTAGCCACGTGACGCGTTCAACACCCAGGGAGATGAGCAGCTCGGGATCGGCCAACACGCGAACCAGCAGACCGCGATCCCGCCATATCCTATTCGTCGCGGTACTCATCATGCTCGCATACGGCCTGGTCGAACTGACGTCCTGGGCGGGCCTCCAGGTGCTCCGGCGGACCGGACGCCTTTCCGCCCAGACCCGGAACGTCCGCGCCCTGACTCCGGCGCACCGAGCACGTATCGAGAGCTGGATCGAACCCGGGGGGATTTACTTCACGCACAGCCCGGTACTGGGGTGGACGATTAAGCCGAACGGACAGGCGCACATCTATCGTTCGAACGCCCAGGGCATCCGGGCGGATCGGGACTACACGCTCGACCCTCCCGTCGGCATCGTGCGCCTCGCGAG
>JBDHDN010000189.1:0-7467 GCA_039591485.1 Gemmatimonadota bacterium | reverse complement strand
GGACTCCTGGCAACGCCGCCTCGAGGCGCTCGTGCCGACCTCCGAAGTACTCAATTTCGGAGTGGACGCCTACGGGCCGGACCAATCCGTCCTCCGGTACGTCGAAGACGGTCACCGATTCCGCCCGCACCTCGTGTTGATCGGGTTCATGTCCGAGAATCTCCTCCGTGCTGTGAACGTCTTCCGGCCGTTCTACGAGCCCGGCACAGGCGCACCATTTGCCAAGCCCAGGTTCGTGCTCGAGCGCGGCGGTTTGCGCCTGATCCCGAATCCCCTGCCGGAGGTGGCGGGTTATCGCGCTCTGCTCGATGACTCCGAAGCCACGCTGCAGGCCCTCGGAAGGTACGATCACTACTATCAGGTGCTCGACCGGTACCGCGCCGGACTGCGTCTCCCAAGCCTCACACTTCTCGGGAGGGTGATGCAGGAGGTGACGGGCCGGGACCCCCTCGCCCCAGGGCTCCGCCACGGTATGTATGACACGACTGCTGAGGCGTATCGCGTCACCGCTCTCATCTTCGAGCGGTTTCATGAGGCCGCGCTGGATCACGGATCGCTCCCCATCGTGCTTCTGTTTCCGAACCGGACGGACTTGGGCCGCTACCGGCAAGGCTTGCCACGGCGCTATCAGCCACTGATGGACGAGTTCGAACGCAGAGGGTACGCCTACGTCGATCTGCTGGACGGGTTGGCGGGACTTTACCCCGACTCACTGTTTGCGGAGGGCGGGCACTACGCACCCCTTGGGAACGGGCGCGTCGCAGAGGTCATCTCCGAATACCTCGAGTCCCACGGGCTCGACAGTGAGCCCGGTGTAGCGGGGCGCCTAGCGGAAGTTCGGGCCCTTCGCACACACGCTCTCGGCATGAGGTGAGCACGGCCGTCAGGATCCAGCTTGTGCCAAGGTCACGGGCCGAGCCCGATACTGCGCGGTCGGAACGTCGTGCGGGAACACCACGACCCGCTCTTGCGCCCGGACCTCTGGGCGCGCCGGAGAGGCTTCCTCGCCGGCGGTAGTGTAGTCGTTGTCGGCCAGGACCCCACGTCGGTCTCGAGGGACCGCGAATCCACCACGACGACGAGGTACGATCGAGCCGACCACTCCCGTTCACCCTGGAACCTCGAGGATCCGCGCCAATTCAGGTAATGCCGGTCCGATGCGCTCGACCCGACTCTCTCTCGCCAACGTCGCCGCCAGCGGCTGGGGTAAGGGAACCCGCTCCCCGATCGCCGGCTCCACGGCCTCGCTGAACTTCGCCGGATGGGCAGTCGAGACGAGGATCCTCGGGGCGTCCGCCGGCAGACGATCGCCCAGAGCCTCCAGGGAGAGCCACCCCACGGCGGTGTGCGGATCGAGCAGGTAGCCCCAGCGCTCGCGGACAGAGCGGATACAGCGGCGCGTCGCGTCGTCGTCTTGAGCCGAGCCGAGGACTTCCTGCCGCAGCACGTCCAGGTTGCGACCGTAGAGGTGCTCGATTCGTTCGAGATTCGATGGATCACCCACGTCCATCGCGTTCGACATCGTGGCGACCGTGGGGCGCGGCCGGAAGTCGCCGGTTCGGAGGAATTCGGGGAAGACGTCGTTCGCGTTGGACGCCGCCACGAAACGGGCGACCGGGACCCCCATGCGTTGGGCGATGAGGCCGGCCGCCAGGTTCCCGAGGTTGCCGCTCGGCACGCAAACAACGGGGGGAGGCGCCTCCGCGCGGAGGCGCGAGACCGCCCAGGCGTAGTAGACCGTCTGTGGGATGAGGCGGCCGAGACTAATCGAGTTGGCGGACGTGAGCCGGACGCGGGAGCGCAGCGCTCGGTCCCTGAACGCGGCCTTTGCGAGCCGCTGGCAGTCGTCGAACGCGCCCCGAACGGCGACGGCAGTCACATTGCCGCCCAGCGTCGTGAACTGCCGTTCCTGGACCGGGGTGACCTTGCCCTCGGGATAGAGCACGACAACGCGCGTGCCGGCCACTCCGTGGAACGCCTGCGCGACGGCGCCGCCCGTATCGCCGGATGTAGCGACCAGGATCGACAGCGGATCGCTGCCAGGACCGAGGGCCGCAAGGAGACGCGCGAACACGCGGGCTCCTACGTCCTTGAACGCGAGGGTCGGACCGTGGAAGAGCTCCAGCACGTGCAGCCCCGGCCGGACCTCAACGAGCGGGATCGGAAAGTCGAGGGCGGCGGCGGCGAGGGCCTCGAGATCCCCGAGCCCGCCAAAGTACGGACGCATCATGGCCGCGGCCACCGAAGGGAGCGTCCCCTGGCGAAAGCCCGCCAGCGTTTCGGGCGCGAGCCGCGGAACCGTCTCGGGGAAGTAGAGTCCGCCATCAGGGGCGAGACCGTCGAGCAGTGCCGTTGCCGCATCCGCGGGCGCGCAGCCTCCCCGCGTGCTGACGTACCTCACAGGATCCGCGCGCCGGGCGCGCCGACGGGCGAGAGCCAGAGGTCGCACTCCGCACCGGTTGCCCCGGAGAGGATGTCTCGCATCGCACCACCCGCCCGCTCGGCGCCCGCTCGCCCGTGCGCGAGCGCGTACATCGTCGGGCCCGAGCCGGAGAGTCCTGCTCCGATCGCGCCCGCCCGCAAAGCCGCGCTGCGGGCGTCGTCGAACGCCGGCACCGCGGCGGAGCGCACGGGCTCCGCGATCAGATCGACAAGAGCACCGCGCAAGAGTCGGGCATCACCGGTAGCGAGACCCGCAACAAGGGCGCCGACATTCGCAGCCTGCGCGACGGCGACAGACGTCGGCACGGAGTTGGGGAGCCTCGCCCGCGCGTCGCGAGTGGCGATCTCGATCTGGGGATGGACGAGGGCACAGAAGAAGCCACCCGCGATGGGGAGCGCATCCACCCGGGGCGTCTCGACGCCGCGCACGAGCACCACGCCCCCCCACAGCGACGGTGCAACGTTGTCTGCGTGCGCGCTCCCGCACGCGACCCGCTCCCCCTCCATCGCACACCGCAGGAGAAGCTCGTAGGGGGACCGATCGCCGAGCAGCGCGTCGACGGCGACCACCGCTGCCACGGCGCTCGCCGCGCTCGAACCGAGCCCGGACGCGAGTGGCATCCTCTTCTCCAGGCACAGCTCCACCCCGATACGATCGGCCGCGCCGTGCGCGTCCAAGAGACGGGCCGCAGCCACTGGAGCTGTGTTGCGGTCCGTCTCGCGAGGCAGCCTGCCTCCGTCACCCTGCACGCTCGCGAGCCGGACCCCCGGCTCACTGCACCGGGTCGCAGTCACGCAGTCGCCCGGCGCGTCGACGGCGAAGCCGAGCACATCGAAGCCGCAGCTTACGTTCGCCACACTGGCCGGTGCCCAGGCCGTCACGCTAGCCATCAAGCATCCCGAGCGAGACGGCGAGCTCCGCGAGTAGCAGCGAGCCGCCGGCCGCGCCGCGCAGCGTGTTGTGCGAGAGCGTGACGAACTTGAAGTCGAGCAGGGGACAGCGGCGCAGCCGCCCGACCGAAACGCTCATCCCCTGGCCCAGGTCGCGGTGCAGGCGGGGCTGCGGAGCGTCGGGCTCCTCGAGATAGACGATCGGCGCGGGCGGGGCCGACGGCAGATGACGATGCTGCGGCTCTGCCGTGAAGGCACGCCACGCCTGGATCAGCTCCGCTTCCTCGGCGGCGCGCGACAGCTTCACCGACACGCACTCCAGGTGCCCGTCGATCACGCCAACGCGGTTGCACGCCGCCCCGACCTCAATCGCGGCCGGCTCGATCCGGCCGTCCGCGAGGCGGCCCAAGATCTTGCGCGTCTCCGTCTCGATCTTCTCCTCCTCACCGCGGATGAGCGGGATCACATTGTCGACGGCCTGCAGCCCCGGCACGCCAGGGATGCCAGCGCCCGACAGCGCCTGGAGCGTCACGACGTGCGCCTTGTCCACCCCGAACGCGTCGGCGAGCGGCTTGAGCGCAAGCACGAGGCCGATCGTCGAGCAATTGGGGTTCGTCACAATCACGCCCGGCCCCTTCTGCACACGAGCGAGCTCTACATGATCCGGGTTCACCTCCGGAACCACGAGCGGTACGTCCTCATCCATCCGATGGTTCTTCGAGTTCGACACGACGAGACGGCCATCTGCGGCGAACGCCGACTCGACCTCCCCCGCAACCGAGGAATCGAGTGCCGAAAAGACGAGAGGACAGTCGACCGCCTCGGGACGGCAGTCCTTCACGGACATGGCAGCGACGCGTGCTGGCGCGGCGGCCCCCTGCATCCAGCTCGCAGCATCTCGGTAGGGGAGGCCCGCGGAACGATCGGACGCCGCCACCGTGGCCAACTCGAACCACGGATGATCCGCGAGCAGCGCCACGAGGCGCTGTCCCACGCTGCCAGTCGCGCCCAGAACGGCCACCGGGATTCGCTCCGGTCTGTCCGGCACGGCCCTCCTCCTAGCGCTGCGCGACCGCGCGGAGCAGATCGGCGAACACGCCAGACGCCGTGAGCTCGGGACCGGCGCCCGGCCCCCGCACGACGAGCGGGGCCGGCTGATAGCGCCTCGTCGTGAGCGCGACGAGGTTGTCCGTGCCGCGGAGCGAGGCGGCCGGGTGCGACGCCGGCACCGATTCGAGTCGTACGCGGGCGCCGGTCCCCTCCAGCCTCGCGAGGTAGGCAAGGCGCTCCCTGCGCCGGGTGGCCTCCGCCTGCCGCCGCGCGAACACATCATCCATCACCGGCAGCTGGCTCCAGAAGTCGTCGAGCGTCAACTCGCCCCAGCCCTCGACCGGCAGCACCGGCTCGATCGCGACGTCTGCGAGCTCGAAGTCACGGCCCGCGAGCCGGGCGAGGATCAGGATCTTCCGACCGACGTCGCGGCCCGCAAGGTCCTCGCGGGGATCGGGCTCGGTGTAGCCCCGATCGTGTGCGTCGCGCATCGCCTCGCTGAACCTCCTTCCGTTCGCCACCTGGTCCAGAACGTACGCGAGCGTGCCTGAGAGCACACCGTCGATCCCTCGGACCTCGTCACCGGTGGCCACGAGATCCTCAATCACCGACACCAATGGTAGGGCGGCACCCACGGTCGTCTCGAATCGAAAGCGTGTCGGGACGCGGCGCAGGGCGCGCCAATGATCCAGCGTACCGGCGGGGCCGAGTTTGTTGGCGCTGACGACGGCGGTCCCGGCAGCCAGCAGGTCCGCACACCGGTCGGCCACGACGGGGCTGGCGGTACAATCGACGAATACCCCGTCCGGATCCCGCGCGGCCGCTGCGACCAGGTCGTCGAGCGGCACGCGGCGGCCCGCGGCCGCGAGCCGCTCGAGCGCCTCTCCGGGGGGGATCCCATCGTCGTCCATGAGCGCCCCCTTCGAGTCAGCGATCCCACCCAGAACGAGTCGGTATCCGCGCTCCCGCGCGAGAGACACCTCGCGCGCCGCCATCTGGCCGAGCAACGCGCGCCCCACGCAACCGGGGCCGGCCAAGTATACGCGCACGCTGCGCTCACCGCCCGCGAAGAACGCGTCGTGCACCGCATTCAGGGCACGAGCCTCGTCCTCCCGGGCCACTACGAGTGAGATGTTGATCTCGGAGCTTCCCTGCGCGATGGCGCGGACGTTCACGCCGCGCCGCCCGAGTACGCCGAAGAGCCGCCCCGCGACCCCAGCCCGCTCCCGCATCCCCGCTCCGACGACAGCCACGATGGAGAGGTGCTCCTCGGTCACCAGCTCGTCAACAAGCCCGGCACGCTGCTCCGCCTCGAACTCCTCCTCCACGGCACGGGACGCGCGCTCCTTCGCATCCGGTGCTACGGCGAAGCAGATCGAGTGCTCACTCGACGCCTGACTGATCATGATCACCGAGACGGCGTTCCGCGCGAGTGCGCCAAAGAGCCGCGCCGCGATCCCAGGTACCCCGATCATGCCGTCGCCCTCGAGCCGGAGAAGCGCCACGCCAGGAATAGATGCGAGCCCCCGCACGGGTGCCGTGTCCCGGACATCGGCGGGCGCGACCTCCACCCGCGTGCCCACGCCCTCGGGACGGAGCGTGTTGCGGATCAGCAGGGGGATGCCACGCCGCCGCGCTGGGTGAACGCTCGGCGGGTGGACAACCTTGGCGCCGAAGTGGGCCAGCTCCATGAGCTCATCGTAGGCAAGCAAGGGCAGCGGAAGCGCGCCCGGGACGACTCGCGGATCAGCCGTCAGCACACCATCGACGTCCGTCCACAGTTCGATCGCGTCGACGTCGAGGGCATCGCCGAGGATCGAGGCCGTGAAGTCAGAGCCTCCCCGGCCCAGGGTCGTGGTCTCCCCAGCCTCCGTTGCCGCAATGAAACCCGTCACCACCTGCAGGTCCGTGCGACTGGCGAACCAGGCCCGAATCCGGCTCCGGGTCTCGGTCTCCAGAACCCCAGCCCCTCCGAACTCGGCCCGCGTGACGATCAGCTCTCGCGCATCAGCGGCCTCCGCCGCCACGCCCTGGTCACGGAACGCAGCCGCTACCACCGTAGCGGATGCAAGCTCCCCAACGCTCAGGATCCGGTCGCGGGCACGCGGGCTCGCCTCTCGCAGGAGCGACACTCCATGCGCGAGCTCACGAACCTCCTGGAAGATGCCGGACAGCGCAGCCAAGGGCTCCGACAGTGCTTCGTCGCTCACGAGCTCACGGGTTGCTTCTTGGTACCGTGCATCGATCGCGTCGAGCGCTCGCTCCCAGCCGTCGTCACGACGCTCGGCTCTCTCCGCAATCCGTACTAGATCGTCGGTGACACCGCCGAACGCCGATACGACGATTGCGACCGGCCCGTCCTGCCGAGCGGCCTGCGTAATCGATATCACCTGACGAATCCGCTGCGGTGTTTCCACCGACGATCCGCCGAACTTCAGGATTCGCACGATTCTCATATCCGGTCGCGACGTTTCCGGCTCATGTGGATCACGCCTGCCACGTGGACGCCCCCGATCGGAATCGCGAAGACATGGCGCGAGCGCACGGACTCGAGGGAGCGGGGCTCGTCAGCTATCCGTAGCCCGTATCGAGCACGGCGCAGGTCCTCGGCAGCTCCATCCTGCTGCCCCGAATCTCCGACCGCAAAGAGCACGAACTGTGCCCGATCGACGCGGCCGGAGTCGAGTTACACCGCCCGCGCGAGCTCGGCGGACCCTGATCCGCGAACCCGATGGCGCAACACCCAGCACCGACGCGGGGCAAAGCCCTACGAAGTCGGTGAAGCGCACTGGCGTTCCGAATCCTCGCCAGCTCTTTCGCAGGGGAGCAGAGGTGCCGCCACCCTCTAGCGAAGCGGGGGTAGCACACACTGGGAACATCAGGAGGGAGCAGACGACAGTCAGTGCCCGGGGCGGGATTCGAACCCGCACGGGGTTGCCCCCGGGGTTTGGAGGCATCGGGCGCGAAACGGGGGGGGGGAGCTGACCCTCATTCTTGTGATCGGTGCGCGTGCCGTCAGCTTGGTGCCGTGCCATTTGGGCAGCGCCGCGCTACTCTTCAAGACAAGCCCGGGTGGCGAAACTG
>JBDHDN010000188.1:0-12730 GCA_039591485.1 Gemmatimonadota bacterium | reverse complement strand
CTGAACGAGGCTCCCGACCCGAGAGCGCCGTCCAGGCTGCTTTCCCACTGCAGCTGCTCGCCGGTGAGCGCTCCCTCGTCCGGGTCCGTGGCCGAGCCGGTGAAGGTGACATCGCTGCCCTGGATGAAGGACGCGCCGTCCACCGGGCTCCCGATGCTCACCTCGTCTGGTGGTTGGTTGATCCGGACCGACACCGTCGCCGTGTCGGTGATGAGAGCCGCGCCCTCTCGCACCCGAGGCAGGTTGGCGACGATCTGCGTGGTGCCGGCCAGCGAGCCGGCGTGCATCAGGCCGGGCGTCGCCTCGTCGAACGCCACGATCGGATCCAGCGCCACCCAGCCGACCGGCGCGTTCGCGATCACCTGATCCGCAGCATCGTAGGCGACGGCCTCGAGCTGGATGGCGTCCCCCGTGTAGATGAGCTCCGTTGGCTCGATGATTTCCAGCCGGACGGCCGATGCCCCGGGACCGACGTACGCGATCGGCACGTCGATCGGCTCGGGGGTCGCCGATGCGCCGACCGTAACAGGTGTCGGATTCCCCTCGTCGCGATACACCTCGAGGCCGTCGGTGTCGAGCAGGATGAGGCTCAGAAACAGTGTCTCGGACTCGCTCGTGAGCGTGACGGTGAGCGAGAGATCGAAGACGGTCTGGTCGGGGGAAACGGCGACGAGCGTATCGAGGAAGGGGGTCGTCGCCCCCGCTCGGCTCAGGCGGATCCACACATCCGCAATGTCGACAATTGCAGTCGGATTACTGGCGATGTGTGGTGTGATCGCCAGCTGTGCCTCGCGCAGCCTGTCCGGTCCGACGGCGTCCGCGCACGCAGCGCACAGCACCGCCACGGTGATGACAGTCCGGCGTCTCACGACCCGACCTCCACCAGAGACACGGATCCCCGTGAGCGCGACCTGCGGAGGGTGACCGACGGCAACTCGACAGGGGGGTCCGCTCGAACTTGCAGGTCGTCAGGACACGTGTCAAGCAAGGGTCGTGCTCGTGCAGCACCGGTTTGTCGGAGGCCACCGGATGCCAGCGAGACAGCCCGAAAAGACTCCGTGTGCGTTCGGTTTGCAGGTCTCGCTTCTCCCCCGCGTCCCCGCCTCTACACGGATCCGAGAGCACATCGCTCGAGCCCACCTGCGTTGTGAGCACCGCGATCTGTTGCGTTCAGCCGACATGGCTCGACGCGGCCGCTCTGTGGCATCACGGAGCAGCTGGGGCTCGGCTGGCCCCGTTGACGGGCAAGGACTACGTTTGCGCGGCGGTGTCCAGTCGTGTCTGACCCGGTCCGCACGCTTCCCTGTGGTAAGGAGGTCCTGCGATGCTCAGCTCGGCAGCGCTCGTCTTCGCCTATCGCCTGGACGGGAACGGTGGTGGGACGCTACTCGGCCCCGATGAGGCTCCCGACGCGGGCGATCCCGGGACGTATTGGATTCACCTCGACCGCTCCCAGCCCGAGGCAACTCGGTGGATCAGGGAGCGGAGCGGCATCGAGCCGGTGGCCGCGGCGGCGCTCCTCGCCGAAGACACTCGGCCGCGCGAAGCCCGATCCGACGACGGCTTGCTCGTGATCCTGCGGGGCGTGAACCTGAACCCTGGCGCCGAGCCGGACGACATGCTGTCACTGCGCATGTGGGTCGATTCGCGGCGCCTCGTGAGTCTGCGTCACCATCGGTTTCTCGCCGTGCATGACGTGCGCGAGTCGCTCGACCAGGGCCAGGGACCGACGTCGCCCGGTGATCTGCTCGTCGACCTCGCCGAACGGTTGGGCGAACTGATGAGTGATGTGCTGGACAGCCTGAGCGACAGGCTCGACGCGCTCGAGGACGAGGTGATCTCCGATGAGAGCCACACGATCCGTCCGAAGCTGGCGCGGGTGCGCCGGGAGGCGATCGCGCTGCGCCGCTACCTCGCTCCCCAGCGCGACGTGCTCGCCCGGCTGCAGAACGAGCGCGTGGAGTGGCTGAGCGACCTGGACAGGGTGCGGCTCCGGGAGGCGGCCGACCGCATGACACGCTACGTCGAAGACCTCGACGCGATTCGTGATCGAGCGGCAGTCACCCAGGACGAGCTCAACAACCGCCTGTCGGAGCGCATGAACCGAACGATGTACGTGCTGTCGTTGGTCGCTGCCATCTTCCTGCCGCTTGGTCTGATGACAGGGCTGCTCGGCATCAACGTGGGCGGCATCCCGTGGGCTGAAGATCCTGCGGGTTTTGCCGCGGTCACGGGCTTGTTGGTGCTCATCGCCGTCGGGCTGGTTTCGCTGCTTCGATGGATGCGCTGGTTTTGAGCTGGCCGGCACAGTGCCGGATCATGCGGGGGTGCCCGTGTCGAACACGAGGTGCATCTCAGCGATGCGCGCCCCCCGGAACCGAAACAACTGGGCGACCGTGACGGCTCGCTCCGGCTTCTCGTACTCCCAGAACACGGCAACCGTGTCACCATCGCCGGTGACACTGAGGGCACGTGCGGCAGCGGGTCGCGGCGGATCGGCCTGCAGCGCCGCGAGGTAGTCAGCTCGCGACGCGACGTCGAGCTGCGGTCCGACCACCCGGACGTCCTCGGCGAGGAGCAAGGCGAGCCCGTCCACGTCCCCGGCTGCAAAGCGCCGCACGAATGCCAGCGCCCGCTCTCGACTGCTGAGTGCCGTGGCTGGCTCCCCTCCGTCGCCACCCTCCTGCCCGACGAGGCTCATCGCGCGGGTCGGTGCCACATGTCGTACAGGATGCGCCAGGCACCGTCGTCCTCCCGCACCCACACGATGAGGTAGCGCTCAGAGGAGGTCGTAGGCTCGGCATCGCCGCGCTGGCCGGTGCTCGTCCACATTCCGACGTCGACGGCCATGTCGCCCGAGATGGTGAGCCGCTCGGGCACCATGCTATGCGCCAGCTGCCGGTAGCCGTCGCCCCACGCGAAGTACCGCTGAATCGCCGCTTGGCCGCGGATCTCGCGATTGGGCGGGAGCAGCACCGCCGAGTCGGAGTAGACGCGGCCGAGTGCCGCGGTGTCGTTGCTGGCGTAGGCCGAGGAAAACGCCTTGCCGGCCGCAACGATGGCGAGGCTGTCACGATTGGCAGCGCCGGGTTGCGCGCATGCTTCTGAGCGGGCTGCGGCGCTGGCGATGATAACGAGCAACGCAACAGAGAGCGCGGACGGATGCCGCATCAACCGCATCAGGGCTTCACTCGCGAGAACACGGCGCCGTGCGGGCGGGCAGACCCGGCCTCGCCGTGCGGCCAGGTCGTGCGGTCGAACCGCACGCCGGGTACGTCCGAACCGGGATCGCGGAACGTCGAGTCGAGTGCGAGTCGTCCGGTATCGTGATCGAGCCGCACGACGAGCACGCGGTAGAGTGTCGCGCCGGGGCCGGACGTCACGACGATCCGATTGCCCCCGGGATCGAGCGAGATCCAGTGGGGCCACCAGACCTCGTCCAAGGTCAGCTCGTCCAGCACCGCCGGGCTCGACGGGTCGGAGATGTCGAGCGAGAGCAGCTTCGATCCGTCGGCGTGCGCGTATGTCTGCAGCCAGAATCGGTCTCGGGTCGCCGGGATCCCGCACTCGTCGGTGTCGTAGGTCTCCCAGGGCAGCACGTTGACCAGCTCTGCCCGCGGCGCATCCGTCGCGAGATCGTGCAGCAGGTACATCGCGCAGGTGAACGTGGTCAGGATCGCGGTGGTACTGTCGGGCAGCAGGCGAACCTCGGCCGGGTCTCGGTGCTCGTAGCCGCGCGGTCCGCGGGGCAGGGGTACCGTGGCGAGCAGCGTCAGGTCCGACAGTCGCCACACTTGGAAGGATGTGCCCTGCGCTTCCGCCCACATGTCGGCCGTCGTGCTCACTGCTCGATCGATGGCCGGGATCGGCGTCACGCTGTAGGCCCGGATTTCAGGATCCACCGGATCGGCGGCGTCCGCGGCGCGGACAAATCGACCTGCCGCGTCGAGCTCCACGAGCCCGCCGGCGACTGTGTTGCCTTCGCCCTTCGTCTGGAAGGTCGCGAGGACGGTCCCGTTCGGCAGGCGCTCGAACGTGTGGGGGTACGTGTACTCGCCCATCGCGCGGAACGCTCCCGCGACCGTCGGTGCGTACGGGTCCGATAGGTCGATGAGGAAGCTGGCGCCGGCGGCGAACGCGTTCACGAACAGCGTGTCGCCCGCCGGCATGACGTGCTCGGAGTGATGGGCCATGCCCTTGAGGCCGACGGGCACGGAGGCCACGATCTCGCCGTACCGCGCCGAGGTGGGATCGGCGTCGATGACTGCCAGGAAGTCGCTGTCACCCTCGCTCTCGGCGCCGGCCCAAACGTACAAGAACGGGCTCGTGGTCTGGGGCGTATCGACGGCCCCATCGGCTGCGCCGTTCGAACACGCTGGGGCGAGCGCAAGAGGGAGGCTCAGAGACACGGCCCGCATCTTCAAGAGTCTTGTCAACGTAGCACCGCTCCGGTAGTGTAGCTGGTCCTGTCAGACACGGCCTCCCAGCCGCGGATCGAGCACGCGGCCTGTCCGCTTCCCCTGCATCAGCTGGAGTGCCAAGCCCCGCTATTTACCGCCGACCTTCCGCACCGCACCCAGCGGCGGATTCTGGGCAACCAACGCCGCAGTGAGCCGATCCCACGAATGCCGTGCAAGCCCGAGTCCCAGCGCGAGTTGATCGGCGTCGGGGGGTGCGGATCTGTCATCCAACACACTCGGAGCCATGCCGCACTTCCAGTCACTAGGCCTCCGCCAGTCATCCCATTCTACAATCGGTGGGCAACTGGGAAAAACCCTCCTGTCGTCATCGCGACCGCGGGAACCGCGGGATGAACATCGGTACCCGATTCTTGTACTCGACGTACGTGTCCCCGAACCGTCCGGTCAGCTCCGGCTCCTCTACGCGCTTCAGCTCGATCCAGTGAAGCAGCACGTACGCTGGTGCCCACACGAAGGTGATGCCAATCGAGTGGAGCATGAGACCCAACCCGAACAGTGCTCCAAAGACGCCGGTCACCATCGGATTGCGCACCCAAGCATATGGCCCGTTCACGATGAGTGTCTCCGGCGGATTCATGGGAACAGGCGTTCCGCGTGCTCTCCGAAATCGAACCACGCACCACCCGCAGAGCAGCGCGCCGGCTGCCAACAGCGAGCCACCGAGTACGAGACCGTACGCACCGGGGAGGAGAGCGGGGAGATGGAGCACACGATCCGTGAGCCGTCCGCCGCCCACGACGATGGCAAGCGTGGCTCCGAACACCGCGAGTCCGATCGGTGTGTTCGGCGCCGACTGATCGCGACACGCTGCCCGCCGTTGGACGCCTCAATCCGGAGGTGATCAGCCGCCTGAACGGCTTGAGCGTGCGCCGATGTCCACGCGTTCGCACCCGGTTGGCGTCGGAGTGTCCCACGTACAATGGGCCGTCACCCATGATCGCCCGCCTGCCCCTCCGCCATCTGTGCCAACTCGTCAACCACCCGTTGGAGCTTTGACGACTCCGAGCGCCAGAACCTGGCGAGAATCGCTCGGACCGACGCGTACAGAACAGGAACGGCAGCCAGGCCCATGAGGCCTACCGCGCTTCCGGCCTCCGCCGCGCCTATACCCAAGGCCGATGCGAACAGCCCGAGCAAGCCTGCCGGTAGGTACGTCACAACCGCCAGGGGTGTCAGATTGGCCGACGCGCGGATGGTCGTTCTCCCGTCGCGGGAGGCGACGGTGATGAGACGGCTCCCGGCATCGCCCTTACTCGTCCACTCGAGCGAGTCGTGGATCTGGTCTGCGTCTCCGTGCCGCCCCATCGTCCGGCGGATGAGCGAGAGAATCTCGGGTGCGTCGCGTGGTCTGAGTTCGCCGCTGACCGTCCGCTCGAGGTGAAATGCCATGGGGGCGCCGAGGACGTGCTGCGCGCGCCCGCCCCGCGCCGTAGTCACGACCCGGGCCGCCTCTTCGAGGCTGGCAGGATCGATTCCTACTTCCTGACCCACAGCCTTCAGTTGTGCGAGTGAAAGCCCATCCCCCTGAACCAGAGCCCGCGACGGAGGCCGCTCCACGGCTCGCTTGAGGATGTCGCGAACCTCCTGGTCATTGAACTTTCGCTCGTCGATCGAAGCGCCCTTCACGTCGTTCGCTCCCGAGACCGAGGGTTGCGCATGTATGAACGCGTCACCGCGGGCGTCCGGCCGCGCTCCTGGCGAGGATCGACCGTGGCCGGCTCAGGGACGGAGCACGGATCGTGCTACGACTGTCTCAACGTCGAATTCGTCACGCTCGACGAGGAGCACAGTGCCATCCCGCCCACTCATCGGCCGCGCTCCCGTCGGCAGCTCGAGCATCCCGACTGCGCGTCGCGCGTCCGGATCGACGATTACCCAGGTGACCGTCGGCTCTCCGAACCTCGGGAACCGCTCGACCCACACCGACTCCCCGACGACTACGAGGTCCCGTACTGTCGGGGCCGTTGCGGGGGGCTGAATACCGTCGAAGGCCTCGCGAATCCGGCTGGCCGTCGCCGCGTCACCCGCATGCTCGAGTAACGCATCTCGGTACCGGGTAATCTCCCGCCGATCGAATTCCCGCTCCTCGAGTGGAAGCTGGAGCGTTGCGACTTCGCTGCCGTCTCGTGCGTCGAGAAGGCGCATCCGTCCCGAGTGAAGCGGGACGGTCGCGATCATGTCGCCGACGATTGCGTACGAGGTCG
This sequence comes from Gemmatimonadota bacterium, assembly GCA_039591485.1. GTDB lineage: Bacteria > Gemmatimonadota > Gemmatimonadetes > Gemmatimonadales > GWC2-71-9 > JAOTVV01. The sequence goes on along the minus strand of JBDHDN010000188.1, from coordinate 6,045 downwards.
CCCCGAAGAACGGCGTCCGGTATGTCGTTGTCTTTCCCCGCTCGCCGAAGAAGTAGAGATAGCGATGGGGACTGCGCCCGAGCACTGAAGGCTCCGCGTCTCCGAGCGTGTGGCGTAGGAGATCGGCGTGACTGACGAAGAGACCGCGCGCGTCCGGTGGCGTGCGCTCAATCGACGTCAGGAGGTACGCCGTGGCAGAAAAAGCTCCTTGCACGGTGGGGGGGGCATCACCGTAGCTCAGATACCGCCACGATCTCGGTGTATCATCGGCTGCGTACCAGTGGGTGAACCGCAGAGCGACCTGGTCGTAGACGGCCATCGTGTCACCGAACAAAAACAAGTGACTCAGGGACCTGAACTCACCCGGACCGTCTCCTTCCCTCCCGAGCGATCGCACCATCTCTCCCGCAGGAGAGTAAATCGCGACTCGCGCATTGCCCGCATCGGCCACGGCGATGGAACCATCGGGGAGGAGCCGAGCGTCGACCACTCTATAGAAGGGTGTGGGCCCACCGTCCAGGCGCACGCTTGCGGTGCCGAGTCCCCATGCGGGAAGATCTTGACCGGCCAAGCTCGACGCAGCCGCCACCACGACGATGGCTGTTGCACGACTCACTCGCGCTACTCGCATGCTGAAAGTGCCTACCGCCACTCCTCGATTACCCTCAGTTCGGAGAATGAACACTGCAGCCGACTTTGCAGCCGTTTCCATCGGCAGCCTGTCGGAACATTCGTGCAGGCCGCAATGCGACGACGGTCTGCCATCACTACCGGTGTCGGGCGCAACACACATCCAATATGCGTGTGTTGCGACTCACTTGCCGCGACTGAACCCCAAGCGTACCAGAAACTGTCGGTGCCGCTCGATGCCATTTGCAACTGCATCGGGGTCCGGGTCGAAGTCGCGTTCTTGTACCGCCAGGTTCCTCGTGAGAAGGTGCCCCAGGCCCTCGTAGACCTGCAGATCGCAGACCGTTCCAATGCCCACCAAGCGCTCACAATAGCGACGAGCACCGGCCAGCGGCGTCACCGTGTCCTCAGCGCCCTGCACGATGGAAGTCGGTGGAGTCGACGGTCCCACATGCTCCACGGGTGTATAGGCTGCGACCGGCGCGCGACCTTGGAGCTTCTGCCTGAACCATCCGTCCCCCGCGAGGTCGAGTGCGGGAGACCACAGCAGCAGCGCGTCCGGCCCGGCTTCACCGTCAGGACAGCCGACGGTCGTAGTCGCCGCGATCAGGTGTCCACCCGCAGACACTCCATATCCCGCTATGCGATGCGTGAGCCCGATCTCACCTGCATGTGCCCGCGCCCACGCGAGAGCGGCGCAGACGTCAGCAAGCGCCTCGATCGGCGTCACGTCACCGTCAGACAGCCGGTACTGTACTGCAAGGGCGACCAGCCCCCATGCAGCGAAGCGGCGGGCGGTCGCGAACGTCCATTCGGGTGAGCCGACGCTCCAACCCCCTCCGTGCAGGAGCAGAATGGCGTCGGCGGGGTTACTCGAATCGTGCCCAGCGGGAAAGAACGCATACATGCTCAGCGCCTGCCCGGCAACCTCTCGGTAGATCACGTGCCGATCCGGGGTCGGGGCCTGCTCCTGCGCCCCGCAGGCGACGGCGTTGGAGAGACAGAGCGCGACCACCATGCCGGTGAATCCCACGGATCTCATGAACTCGAATGGCATCTCACGGCTCGCTCGCGGTACTGTATCCTCGGGCGCCGTTACTCGGAGTAACGCAATGCGATCTCCGAGTTCCACGTCAGTCAATCTGGGCCACGTGACGGTCGGCGGGCAACCAGCGAACCCGCGCGTATGCCCGTGCGCGCACGACCTCGCGCTGGGGTGCCTGCCCTCGGTGGGGCTCACAGGTGCGAGCACCTGTGATGCTAGCCGAGCAGTTGCTGGATCAAGGTACGGTGAGCTGGATACGCGTCGAGCAGTTTGGCGGATCCGGGGACGTAGTCAGCGTAGTCGAATCCTGGTGCCATGGTCGTTCCGAGGAGTGCCCACGAACCGCCCGCAGCGAGCCTCGAGCCTTGCCAGGTCCCGCCAGGCACGACGTGCTGGAGCTTCATGCCCGCAGTGAGGTCTTGGCCGAGCACGACGATCTCGCCTTTGCCAGTTGGATGCAGCATCAACATCTCGACCGGGTCGCCCAGATAGAAGTGAAACAGCTCGTCTCCGGGGAGACAGTGCATTTCCGAGTACGTATCCCATGTGAGGAGGTAGTAAATCGCCGTGCCATGCGATCGTGTGCCCGCAAACGGCGCGCCCGGCTCGAACGTCGTGCTCGATCGGTAGGTTTCACGAAAGAAGCCACCTTCCTTTGGATGGGGGGTAAGCTTCAGCAGTTGAATCAGTCGCTCGGCGGTCACGCGTGCTCTCCTCGGTGCGGGTGCGACGGCCCACGGGTCCGTGGGCATACGTCATCGCATGCTGCGAGGTAAACGATGACGCGGGCGCTGCTCACCCGCCCTGGCTACGTTGTTCGTCTGGTGATTCGGACCCTACGGCCAGCGCGAGCCGCTCGGCGACCTCCTCCATCTGTCGACGGCGCAGCCGCGCCCACCCCGGAAGGCGAACTGCGCCGAGTCCGAACATCCCGAAACCCAATGCCGACAAAATGCTGGTCGCGCGCGTGATCCCCGGGTCGGCGAGCTGTCCGGCCACCGCCGTGCCCACGAGTACCGCCCCGATGATGCCGAACATCGCGAGTCCGGCCGTCATGAGCGCGCGCGCGTTGCCATTCACCGTGCGCAAGCGCACCCGCTGTCCAGCAGCGGTGGGCTCGAGCAGTGCCTGCAGGTTGCCGTTGCTCCATTGCCTGAAGGCACCGTCGGAGCGGACGCGTCCCCGCGCATCGAACGTCTCACGCAGGTCGACCACGAAGCGCTCCCACTCCTGGTCTGTCAGCCGACGGTCTAGCTCCAGTGTGCGTCCGACGCCAATGGGCAAGCCGAGGAAGCGGCGGGATGCGGACCGCCCCTGACAGTCGAGCGCCCGGGCGGCCTCGGTCACCAGCTCCGGAGGCAGACCTACGTCGCCGCCGATCTCCTGCAGCTCAGCGAGCGTCAGTCCCTCGCCGGGCGGTAGCTGCCGTCGCGCGGCGTGCTGCACCTCGGCCGCTCGCTCGAAGATTGCGGCGATCTCTTCCTCGCTGTATCGTCGCTCGGCCATATCGGCAGCAAGATCGCTGGCTCGCTCCGTTGGGGCAAACCCGTGTCGCGCGGTCCTGCCGCTTGTGCTGCCCGCGCAGTAGGCCCAGTGGTTTCGCCGCGGCCGAGGCAATTCGCACGAGGGCTGCTTCCCGTTCGGTCGTCCGGAGGTTCGCGGAGCACGCACTCGCGAACGTACCGCGACACGCGCACCCACCTGGTCCGCTCAATGCGCTGAGCACTCCTTCACGACCCCACAGCCGGGAGCCGCAAGAGCACCTCATCGGAGCGTTGCACGGACGCGAATTCCCCGTGCAGGCTCGCCAGTTCCACCATGTGCATCTGCTGGGCGGAGTAGCGATTCCCGTCGGGGCCGGTCCGCTCGAAGGTGGCGGTTGCGTCCTCCACGACCACGACGTCGAAGCCGAGGTTGTTCGCCATGCGGGCGGTGGTCGACACGCAGTGGTCGGTCGTCATTCCCACGATGATGATCGACGTAATGCCCTCTCGGCGCAGATGGTCCTCGAGCGTGGTGCCGACAAACGCGCTGTTCACGCTCTTCCGGAACACCGGCTCGCCATCCTGCGGCATGGCTTCGGGCTTGAAAACGTTGCCGGGTGTGTCCGGACGCAACGGGGAATCCGGTTCCTGAGACATGTGCTGCACGTGGATGATCGGCCACTTCGCCTGCCGCCATCCGGCGATCAGCGCTGCGATCGCGCGCTCGGCGTCGGGATTGTTGCGGGCACCGCACATCGGATCGTCCATGCCCTGCTGAACGTCGATCACGAGCAGAGCGCTGGAAGCTTCGGTCATGTATGACTCCGTGCAGCGCTAGAGGGTGTGCGGTGATCCACTCAGGCAGCGGATGCTCCGTCGTCCCAGCATGTCACTCTTCCCGAGCCGTGCGTTCGTCAGCCGTCTCGAGTGCCGTGAGATAGTCCTCGATCTCCCGCAGCCGCTCGGCCGCTTCCGGAAATCCGGTGGGGAGGACCGCAGTCGGCTCGAGCATCCCGTACAGCAGCCGGGCTTTGGCGAAGCTCACGGCCGTCGCGTCGGTGTTGCCGCTCCGATGCGCTGCGAGCCCATCGAGAAACAGGACCTCCGCCGCCAGCCAGGTGCGGCCGGGTTCCGTCTCACCCCCTGGCGCCAGCATCGAGAGGACGCCGGGTACGTCTACGACCCGCAGCAGATCCAGATCGAAGCCACCGAGGTGGGCGGCGCGCTGGAGATCCGATCTCACGTCCGCCGCGTCGGCGCCGGCTCGCGTGAGTCGTGCGAGCACCGCCCGCAGCACCGCGGCCGCCTGCTCGATCATCCGGAGGATGTAGTCGCGCTGCATGGTGGTCGATCGAGCCCCGGTTCAGTGGCCGGTCTCCGAAATCGGCGTCGAGGCCAGCGGTGGTCGGAGGATCCCGCTCTCTACCAGCGCCTCCAAAGTATTCGCCATGCCCCAATGCTCGACGATCCGTCCGTTCCTGACACGGTCGATGTTCACCACGGCGATCCGGACGCGCCTCCCCGTGGGCGCCATCCCGAGCCACGTGCCTCGATGCGTACCCGTCGCACGCACGCGCGAGATCACGACGTCCCCATCAGCGAACTGCTGCTCGATGGTCACGTGAAGATCCGGATACGTTGCGCGGACCGCGCAAATGTGCTCCGCCATGATACTGGGGCCAGCTGGCGCATCCTCGCCGGCGTAGTGATCCACGTAGTCCGGTCCGATGAAGTCCTCGACCCGGCTCACGTCCCCGGTGTTGACGACCTCGTCGACGAACCGACGGACAACCTCCTTGTTGGCCTCTTTGCTCATGTGCCGCTCTGCGTCTGAGTTGTCGCGCTGTGCCCCCGCGCGCGAGACCCGCGGGCCTGGCGGTGCCGGTTCACGGCAGGATGTCTGGTTCAGTACGACGTCAGGCTCACGGGTTGACCGGTACGTGCCGATTCGTAGATGGCCTCGATGACGCGCATGTCCCGGAGACCCTCCATACCGTCTACCTCCGACTGCCGGTCCTCCAGGATGCACCGGGCGAAGTCGTCTATCTGGGTGACGAAGTGGTCGGCGTGGGGGAAGTCCAGTGGCGCGCCGTCGGAGCGACGCCCCTCGATCCCTCTGTATCCGTAGGCCGGCTCCAGGCCGAACCATCCCCGCGGGCCATACGCCCGGAACCGGTTCATCCCGGAGAGGTTGTAGCTCGTGCTGCACGATCCGAGGCAGCCGCCGGGAAACATCATCTGCCAAACGAGCGACTCCTCCACCTCGGCGAACGTCACCGGATCCGTCCCGCTCTCGAATGCTACCACCTCGATCGGTTCCTCACCGGTCAGATAGCGGCACGCCTGGAGGGCGTAGATACCCACGTCCATGAGCGGGCCACCGCCCGCCAGGTCCATGCGAAGCCGCCACTGGCTCGGGTCACCGATGCGGAAGCCGAAGCCGGCCTCGATGATCGTGAGGGCACCAAACGCCTCCTCGCGGGCAAGGCGGATGCACTCGCGGTGGTGTGCCTCGAACTGGAGCCGGTAGCCGACGGCGAGCTTGACGCCGGCGTCGTCGCAGGCGGTGATCATCTCCTCGCACTCGGCGACCGAAGTCGCCATTGGCTTCTCGCACAGTACGTGCTTGCCGGCGCGCGCGGCGCTGACCGTGTGGTCGCGGTGCAGGCCGTTCGGCGTCGCGACGTACACGGCGTGAATGCTCGGATCGTCGCGCATGCGGTCCATGTCGTCGTACGTGTAGATGCGATGCGGCGGGATGCCATACTCGGCCGCGAGCGGCACGACACGCTCCCGGGAGCCCGTGATCAGCCCGGTCGGTCGGGCGAAGCGCGTTGCGCGCAGTGCGGGGAGGACCTGACTCGTCGCGAGGTTGCCGATCCCGGC
>JBDHDN010000187.1:0-7522 GCA_039591485.1 Gemmatimonadota bacterium | reverse complement strand
GACCGCCACCGTGAGATTCCCTTCGGGCATGCCGAGGCCCGGTAGCAGATCCTGAACGGCCTTCCCAAGGCGCTTCGCAGCGCGGCGCCTCTTCGCCGTCAGAACCTCCGCGGCGCGGCGCAATTCAACTTCAGCCTGTCCCCGCTGCTCGCGCAGGCGCTCCAGGTCGAAGTCCGCGGAATCCAGCAGCTCCAGCTCGCCTCGGGCTTCATCGAGTGTGCGCAGCACGTCATCGATGGCCGGCCCGTACTTCTGCGTCAGCTTGTACAGCACGTCACGGCGACGCTCGACTTCCGCAAGCCGTGCCGGGTCTGCTTCGAGCTCCGACGCGTAGTCCCGCACGGCGAGCGCCAGCTCCTCGAGATTGGCTCGTGCCGCATCGAGCAACTCGCTCCAGCGGCCCACACTCCCGTCGATGCGTTCGAGCCCCGCCAAGGTCCGGCTCAGCTGCGCCAGCGTGTCGAGGGCAGCCCGCTCCTCCACCGTCTCGAGCAACTCGAGGGCACGCTCTGCGAGGCTCGCCAGCTCCTCCACGTTGCCGAGTCGCCCGGATTCGATCTCCAGCATCTCGTCCTCACCGTCTCGCGGCCTGGCGTCACCGATCTCCTTGACGACGTGCTGGAGGTAGTCCGCGCGCCTGCGCACCTCGTCGCGCCGCTCCTCGAGCGCCGCTTCCTGCGCCCGCAGCGCTGCGGCGGTCTGGAACACCGCTCCAACGCGAGTACGCTCCGCCGCGGCGTCCCCGTACGCGTCGAGGATGTCGCGCTGAGCGGCGGAACGCAGCAGCGACTGCGCCTCGTGCTGTCCGTGCAGGTCGACGAGGATCCGGCCAAGGGTCGCGAGGGCGCTCACCGTCGTGGGACTGCCGTTTGCCCAGGCCCGGTTGCGCCCCTCCGCGTTGATCTCGCGCCGGACGATGAGGCGATCGTCCTCGAGCTCGATGCCGAGCTCGTCGGCAGTCTCCGAAACGCTCCCGACCCCGCGCGTGTCGAACGAGGCCTCGACGACCGCGCGCCGAGCGCCTGGCCGCACGATATCCGAACTGGCACGCTCTCCCAGAAGAAGGGCGAGGGCATCAACCAGCATCGACTTGCCCGCACCGGTCTCGCCGGTAAGAACGTTCAAGCCGGGTGCGAGGGGGAGGGTAACGTCCGCGATGACGGCGAGATCGCGGACCCTGAGTTCAGTCAACACGGAATGCGAGCTCCCGATCGCTCAGGTCGCCCCATTCTAGCTTGCGCTGCATCCGGGTGAAGAAGCCTTCCGCGCCGAGCCGTACCAGAAGCACCGCAACGTCACCGCGCTGCACCACGACCCGCTGATCGCGCCGGAGGGTGTCGCTGAGCTGCCCGTCGAAGGACACGTGCGCCCCGTCGCCCCCGCGCGCTCCGAGCTCGATAGACACCACCGATGATCCCGGAATCACGATAGGCCGTACCCGGAGTGTGTGCGGGCAGATCGCCGTGACCACCATCGCGTCCACGTCCGGCAGGAGCACCGGTCCACCGGCGCTCAGCGAGTACGCGGTGGAGCCTGCTGGACTCGAGACGATGATTCCATCCGCGGAATACGTCCCCACGGGCTCCCCATCGACCGCGACGCGGAGCCTGATGATCCGGACCGCGTCCGTCTTGTGAACGACGACGTCGTTCACCGCATGCTCACGGCGCTCTAGGGCGCCCGTGGGGGCGACGATGGTGCCGCTCAGCGTGAATCTGCGCTCGATGCGGTGCTGCCCGGCACGGAATGCGTCGAGCGACCGCTCCAGATCCTCTGCCGTCGTCGACGTGAGGAACCCAATGTGGCCCAAGTTGATGGCCAGCAGCGGCACTTCACGGCCGCCCAGCGCGCGAACCGCCCTGAGCAGGGTGCCGTCACCGCCGAAGGTTACCAGAAGATCGAGCTCGTCGCTCCCGGGGGACAGTTCGGGGACCGGTTGCGGCCAATGGTCCAGCATGTCCGGCTCGCTCGCCAGCTGGATTTCGTGCTTCTCGGCGTACCGCAGCAAGCGCTCCAGAACCCGGTCCAGCGCACGATAACGCTGATTACCGATCACTCCTATTCTCATGACGCCGGGCGCTGCTCCGCCGTGGTCCATGCCCGCACGCTGTCGGCGAGCGCCTCCGCCGAGAGTCCCGCCTCGGCAAGCTGGTCAGATCTGGACGCATGTTCGAACGTGCGATCCGGCGCACCCGCGATCACGACGCGCACCGCCGGATCCAGCTCCTCGACCTTGGCGGCAACGTACGCACCGAAGCCGTTCACGGCCGTGCCATCCTCGATGGTCAGAATGAACCGATGCGTCCGGACCAGGTCGGCGAGCATCTCGTGGTCGAGCGGCTTGATGAACCGGCAGTTGATGACGGTCACGTCATGCCCCTCTGCCGCAAGGCGTTCGGCCGCTTCCCTGGCGGGAGCACACATGACACCGGCCGCGAGGAGTGCCACGTCCTCGCCTTCGCGCAGCCGCTCCCACGTGCCGTACGGGATTGGCTCGACGTCTGACGCCGGCGGAGGCTGGTCCGGGCCCGTGTCGCGCGGGGAGCGCAGGGAGAACGGACCCTCGTGCTCGAGTGCGCACTTGAGCAGCCCAATCAGCTCCGCACCATCCTTCGGCGCCGTCACCGTCATGTTCGGGACCGCGAGCATGTAGGCGATGTCGTACAGCCCCATGTGCGTCTGCCCGTCGGCGCCCACCATGCCAGCCCGGTCCAAGCCGAAGATCACCGGGAGGTTCTGGATTGCGACATCGTGGATGACGTTGTCGAATCCGCGTTGCAGAAACGTCGAGTAGATCGCGACCACGGGCCGCAGCCCCTGGGTCGCCATTCCCGCTGCGAACGTCGTGGCGTGCCCCTCGGCAATCCCGACGTCGAAGAACCGGTCGGGCCAGCGTTTTTGGAAGATGTCGGTCCCGGTCCCCGACGGCATGGCCGCCGTGATCGCCACGAGGTTCGGGTGCGCCTCCGCAACCTCCGCGATCGCCGTGCCGAAGACCGTGGTCCAGCCCGCCCCCTTGGATGCGCTCGGCCTGAGCACACCTGTCTCCGGATCATACGGATTGCGTGCGTGAAACTTCTCCGGGTGGGGCTCCTTGAGCGGAAAGCCACGGCCCTTCTCCGTCACCACGTGGACGAGGCGGGGGCCATCCAGCGTCTTCACCAGCTCGAGCGTGCGCAGCATCGCCGGGATGTTGTGACCGTCGATCGGGCCGAAGTAGCGGAAGCCCATCTCCTCGAACAGCATGCCGGGCGACCACAGGTTCTTGATGCTCTCCTCGACCGAACGGGCGAACTCGACCATCCGGCTGCCACCCACCAGATGCGAGGCGCGCTCGATCACGTGCTTGACGTGCTCGCGCATGCGGTTGGTGAACGGGCTCGCGATCACCGAGCCGAGGTACTTGTTGATGGCACCGACGTTGGGCGCAATCGACATGCCGTTGTCGTTCAGGACCACGATCACGTCGCGGCCGGAGTGCCCGGCGTTGTTCATGGCTTCGTATGACAACCCGCATGTCATGGACCCGTCGCCCACGACCGCAATGACATCGTACGAGCCCCCCATGAGGTCACGCGCAGCGGCCATCCCGAACGCCGCCGACATCGCCGTGCCCGCGTGCCCCGCACCGAAGTGGTCGTGCTCGCTCTCCGTGCGCCGAAGGAAACCCGACAAACCGCCCTTCTGCCTCAGTGTATCCAGCCGGCCGTTGCGGCCCGTGATCACCTTCCACGGATACCCCTGGTGGCCGACATCCCACACGATCTTGTCGCGCGGAGATTCGAACACGTGGGCCAGCGCCACCGTGAGCTCGACCACCCCCAGCCCAGCCCCAATGTGCCCCCCGGTCTTCGAGACGACCTCGATGAGTCGGGCCCGGACCTCGTCAGCCAACGGCTGCAACTGGTACTCCGTGAGCCTGCGGATATCAGCTGGACTCTTGATCGATTCGAGCAAAGCCATAGCGTATTCGTGTGTGCTGGTGTCTGCGCGTCGGCCGGCCGGCCGGGCCCGTCAGGAGCCCCGCTCGACGATGAACCGGGCGAGCCCGGCGAGCAGCTTGGAATCTAGCCCTTCGGCGAGCAGGTGGTCTATGGCAGCCGACGCTTGTCGGTCAGCCTCCTGCCGTGCCCCTTCTACTCCCATGCATGCCGTGTAGGTCGCCTTTCGCTGCGCGGCGTCCTTGCCAGCCGTCTTGCCGAGCTGGGCCGATGTCGCCGTTGCGTCCAATACATCATCGACGATCTGAAACGCGAGCCCGATCCGCAACCCGTACCGCCTCACCGCCTCGACACGGGCCTCATCTGTACCAGCAGCCAGGGCCCCAATGACCCCGCTGACCGCGATCAGCGCTCCGGTCTTCGCGCGGTGGATTCGTACGAGATCCTCGAGCGCGACCTCCTTGCCTTCTGCCTCGAGATCGAGAGCCTGCCCACCCACCATGCCGCCGGCACCCGCGGCCCGGTACAGCTCGCGGGCGATGCGGCGGCCCAGATCGGGGGCTACGCCGAGCCGCTCGGCCCCGGCAGTCAGGATCCGTGCAGACACCGGAACAAGGTGAAAACCCGCATCGGTGGCCGCCGCCACGCCAAACACCTTGTGCGTGGTCGGCCGGCCGCGGCGCAAATCGTCGTCGTCCATGCAGGGCAGATCATCGTGCACGAGCGAATACGTGTGCACGACCTCGACCGCGCATGCCAGCTCCTCGGCCGGACCCGTACCGCCCAACTCTCGGTAGGCGGCGAGCACGAGCGCCGGCCGGAACCGTTTCCCCGGCGCGCGGAGGCTATACGCCATTGCCGCTCCGAGCGACGCCGGCTCCTCGCGCTCGAGGCGGCCGGCCCAGGTGGTGAGGACGCGGTCCACCACCTCGCGGCTCTCCTCGAGGAACGCCGCGACGTCAGCCGTCGAGGTCTTCGGTGTCGAGCGTCCCATCACTGTTCTGAAGCACCGTCTTGACTTTGAGCTCCCCTTTGCGCAGGAGGGCGCGGGCAGACTTGAGGCGGGCCACTCCTTCCTCGAACAACTCGAGGGCAGCATCGAGCTCCAAATCCTCATCCTCGAGGGAGCGGACGATGGCCTCCAGCCGCTCGACCTCCTCTCGGAACGATGAGCTACGCTGCGTCACGGTTCGTCTCCGGTCACTCGAGCACTCACGTCGCCATCGGCGAATGTCAGCCGGAACAGCTGTCCAATCTCGAACTCGGCTGCGCGCCGCAGCACCGCGCCCGACGGTGAGCGCGCCACGGCGTAGCCGCGGGCCAGCACCTTCAAGGGGCTGAGCGCATCCAGCCGCGCCACCAACTCGTCCAGCCGATGTCGCTTCTGCACGACGAGGCGGTCCAGCGCGGCACCAAGTCGGTCGCCTGTGCGCGCCAATCGATGCTCCGCGACGGATAGGCGAGCCGTAATCGTCCGGGCAATCCGCCGGGCCGTCGACTCCAGGACCTCCTCCGCCATCGCCCGGTCCGGCACGGCGGCTTCTGCCGCCGCGGACGGTGTCGGGGCGCGCAGGTCAGCCACGAGGTCGGTGAGGGCAACGTCGGTCTCGTGCCCAACGGCGGAGATCGTCGGGACAGCGACCGCGGCAACCGCACGAGCGACCCGCTCACTGTTGAACGCCCAGAGGTCCTCGCGAGATCCGCCACCCCGGCCCACGATCACCACATCGACGTCGGGCAGCAAGTTCACGCGTTCGAGTGCCGTGCACAGCTCATCTTCCGCTCCTTCGCCCTGCACGCGCGTTGGCAGAACTAGCACCTCCGCAGCCGGCCACCGCCTGCCGATCACGGAGAGAATGTCTCTCAGCGCCGCGCCGTCGGGACTGGTGACGACGGCGAGACGTCGCGGGAAGGGTGGCAGCGGTCGTCTCCGAGCCGGATCCAGCAGCCCGTCACGCTCCAGCGCCGCACGCGCGCGCTCGAGCTGCAGCTGCCACCAACCGCCCTCGGCCGTGCCGAGCAACTCGCGCACAGTGAGACGAAACTCGCCCCGCTCCTCCCACACGGTAGGGCGGGCTTCAACGAACACCTCCGCCCCTTCGTCCGGCGGGCCAGGCAGGCGTTGATTGTCGGAGCGCCACATGACACACCGCACTTGTGCCTGCGCGTCGCGCAGGCTGAAGTACCAGTGACCGCTCCTGTAGGACTTGAATCCGCTCACTTCCCCGCGGACCCATATGTTCCGAAAGCCCGACTCCACCAGGAGCCGGGCCTTCCGCGTGATCTCGCTGACGGTCAGGGCGCCGTCTCCGGACGCCGACGGGTCTCCGTCGAAGAGGTCTAGCCCACCCACTGGCCCGCGGCCTGGACGGTGTTGAACAGCAACATGGTGATCGTCATCGGGCCTACCCCACCGGGTACCGGCGTGATCGCCGAGGCCACCTGCCGAGCCGCCTCGAAGTCCACGTCGCCAACGAGCCGATATCCCTTCTCCGTCGTGGGATCATCCACCCGGTTCACGCCCACGTCGATCACGACCGCACCGGGCCGGATCCAGTCGCCCTTCACGAACTCTGCGCTCCCGATGGCTGCGATCAGAATGTCCGCCTGCCGGGTGACCTCGGGCAAATCTCGTGTGCGAGAGTGGCACACCGTGACGGTGGCATTGCCGCCCTCTCCCTTGTGGAGCAGCAGGGATGCCATCGGCCGTCCGACGATGTTCGAGCGCCCCACGATCACCGCGTGAGCCCCGGCGATCCGCACGCCGCTCCGGACCAGCATCTGCTGCACTCCGTAGGGGGTGCACGGCCGGAACCCGGTGGAATCCCCGATCGATACCTTGCCGACATTGACCGGATGGAATCCGTCGACGTCCTTTTCCGGCCTGAGCGCGTGCAGGACGTGGCGCTCGTCGATGTGCTTGGGCAACGGTAACTGCACGAGGATCCCGTGCACCGAGTCGTCGGCGTTGAGCCGCTCGACCACTCCAAGCAGTTCCTGCTCGCTCGTGTCTGCGGCCATCCGGATGGTCTCGCTCTTCATCCCGAGCTTCTCGCAGGCCTTGCCCTTCATCCGGACATAGACCTGGCTCGCAGGGTCCTCTCCGACGAGCACAACCGTGAGTCCGGGTATGATGCCCTTGCCCTTCAACTCCTCCACCTGCGTCGCCAGTTCGGCGCGCATCGCGTTGGCGATCTCGGTACCACTGATGATGTCAGCGGGCAAAATCGACAGCCCTCGTTTCTCGGATGACAACGACCTTGATCTGACCGGGATACTGCAACTCACTCTCAACGCGCCGTGCGATCTGCTCCGACAGCTCGGCCGCCGCGTCGTCGGTCACGGCGTCCGGGAGCACGGCGACGCGGATCTCGCGCCCCGCCTGAATCGCGAACGCCTTCTCCACCCCCTTGAACCCCTGCGCGATCTCCTCGAGCGCCGAGAGGCGCTTGACGTACGTCTCGAACGCCTCACGGCGCGCCCCGGGACGCGCCCCGCTGATGGCGTCAGCCGCCTGCACTACGACAGAGATCGCCGACTCGTGCGGCACGTCGTCGTGATGGGCGCCAATACTGTTGATA
>JBDHDN010000186.1:0-7560 GCA_039591485.1 Gemmatimonadota bacterium | reverse complement strand
TGCCAGCCCTCGGACATCTCGAGCAGCGAGCAGCCAGGCAAACGCCACGATACCCGCGAGCGAGACAGCCACTGCCGCCAGCCGGAGCACGACCATAGTCGTGACGAGCAGCTCGAACGCCAGTACGGTCAGGGTGATCGCAATGACGAGGTATCCAGCCTTGCGGGCCTCCCGTGTGAGCACGGCCGGCAACAGGACGCCGAGGGGGAGCAGCGCAAGCAGCAGCATGACGTCGTACACCGACGCCGGAGCGCCGGGATGGAAGTAGCGCGACAGCGCCAACGCAATGAGCAGTCCCGAGGCGATGGGACGATCGAACAGCGACAGCGATTCGGACGCTCCCTGACCGGCGGACCACTGAGACGCACGATGCCGCAGCGCGTACACTGCGGCGGCTATCACCGCAGCGACCAGGAGCTGGAGCCACAGCCGCCAGCTGTGGGTCCTGAAATACTCGCCCGCCGCTTGCATGCGCCCTTCAAAGGACGTGGTGGAGAGCGACGCTGCTGCCGCGGAGTCCGGCTGCACGTCGAACATCCTCCAAAACGGGGGGCTGTCCTGCCGGAAGACCTGTCGGCGCGCCTCGGCGCGGGCATTACGAATGAGGTCGATCGACTCACGGACCGTTACCAGGGTTGCAGCCGCACGATCGCGCATACCGAGGACGCGGGTCCTCGGATCGCGCAACTGCCGATCAACGGAATCGATACGCGCCAGAACCTCCAACACACGCGCGCGCAGCTCGACGGGCAGCTCCGTCTCGGGAGTAGAGTCGCGCGTGAGCGACCACAGGATTCGAGTTGTGTCGAGTCTGGCGGCCACCGACTCGAGGGCCGTCCCCCGCTCGCTCAGTCTTCGCTGCAGCGAGGAGACCTCCCCCTGGTATCCCCGCCACGATTGTTCCACGTCTACGAGTTCGTCGAAAGAGGCGCGTTGGAGCGCATCCGGTGTCAGGGCCTCCCTGCCGACCCCTACGGTGCGCTCGAGTTGCCCGAGCCCTGAGTCCAAACGGTTCAGGATCGTATCGCCTCGTAAGGTCTCGCGGATTCTCGTGAGCAGATCGGCTACGGTGACGGCGCCCGCCGGGATCTCGTCCACTGGGATCGGACGAAGCTGGCGCTGAGGTGTCGTGTCCGCCGGCGCGGGAGCAGGGGGAGGCTCCTGTGCAGCCGCGCGAGCGCCGACGCCTGCGATCGTGATCAGCAGGCTGGTGAGCCGGATGGTGCGCCGATTCAGAATGAAGCGTCCAGTCATAGGTCCCGAGACCTCCGGTGAGGCCGGATCATGCTCCCGATGTTGCCAACATCATTCACGGCTGATTGGCGATGCGAGGGCTGTCGGTACCCTCGCGCAGTGCACGACCAATGTGTGTCCAGGCACGAGGGTTTGGAAGGGAATGAGGCTCGACGCGGACAGAAGTCTATGGGAGGTGGTGCCGACGATCCCGCAGCTCCTCGAGCGCCCGACGGACGTGGGTGCGGACCATCTCCTTGCGCCACGCGAGTGTCAGGTCGGTGTTGTCCATCGGTTTGGCCGGCTTGAACGCGGCCCCTGCCGCGGCCGCAATCGCATCGTCATCGAGGTCGCTTCCGACGACGGCCTGCGCGGCTTCGAACACCTGCAGAGGCGAGCTTGCCACAGCTCCAAGCACGACCCGCGCGTCGGCAACCAGGTTCCCCTCCCATTTCACCCATACGGCGACACCGAGCACCGGGAAGTCAACGGCGCCACGACGCCGCACCTTCCAGTACGTCGCGTCCCATCCGTTCTGGGCCGGCAGGCGCACTTCGGTGAGTATCTCGTTGGGATGCTTGCTGAGGTACTGGATACCGTCGTCACTGAAGAAGTCGAAAGCCGGTACCGTGCGCTCGTCGTCCGAACCCGCCAGCACGAACTGTGCGCCGAGCGCAACGGTGACGGGGGCCGTATCGCTGGAGTTCACCGCCCAGCATCGTGGGCTCGACGGCGCCACCCAGCAGATGGCGCCGTCCTTCTTCATGCAGAAGTCGATCGCCTTCCGCCACTCGTACGTCTGGTTGTAGTAGTTGCAGCGGGTGTCGAGACAGAGGTTGCCCCCGAACGTACCCATGTTCCTGAGGAGCGGCGTGCTCACCAGCTCGGCCGCCCGCGCGAGGGCCGGATAGGAGCGGCAAACCCGACGATGCCGATGGAGCGCGGTCAGCGTCACGCCGGCGCCGACGGAGAGCGCCGCACCGCCCGCGCCGCCCGTGATCCGACTGAGCGCGCGGATACCTGCGAGGGAGATGAGGACCTTGGGCTCCTGGTGACGCCGCTTCATGTTCGGGTACAGATCGGTGCCGCCGGCAACGTACATGCCCTCCGGGCCGGCATCCTCCTTCATCTTGAGGGCCTGCCGCAGCGACTTGGGCTGCAAGAAAGCGAACTCCGGCATCCGGAGCATCAGTGCTGACGCTCCTCAGGTACGGAACCACCCGCCGGTTCGCCCGTCAGCCTATGCGGTGAGCTCCTGACGCCGCCGGCTCCGGGTGGCGTGCTCGCACGTTCGCCGCTGATGGCGCGCCCGTCCCCGCTCTCCCACGGTGGGGGAACACGCGTCGGATCGGGCCAGGGAATGTTCGGGAATCCCGTGGGACCGAACCGGCCCTCGCGGCCGCGCTCCTTGTCCTTTAGGGCCTTGAGCACCTTCTCAGGGGTGATCGGTACTTCGTCGATGCGCACCCCGACTGCGTCGTAGACGGCATTGGCGATCGCCGGTGGAACCGGCAACAGCGGCCCCTGCCCGACCTCTTTGGCGCCGAACGGGCCGTTCGGATCCGGATCCTCGACGAGGTACGTCACGACGTCGCACATCTCCAGCGTGGTGGGACTCTTGTAGTCGAGCATGCTCGGAATCCGGTGCACCATCCTGCGGTTGCTGCGGTATGCCATCTCCTCCATCAAAGCTTCCCCGAGCCCCATGTACACGCTGCCCTCGACCTGCCCCATGACGGTCACGGGATTGATGCACCGGCCGACATCGTGGGCGATCCAGATGCGTGGGACCGTCACGACACCGGTTCCCGGGTCCACCTCCACTTCCGCTATGGCGGCTGAATAGGAATACGCTGGTGAAGGACCGACACCGGCACCGCGGTAACGCCCCGGGCTCGGCGGCGGCGTGTATGAGCCGACCGTCACCAGGGTGCCCTCGGCCGCCTCGGCCGTCTGCACCGCCTCCGCGAACGAAAGGCCGGTCTCCGGATTCTCTGCGTCGAATACCCGGCACTCCGCAAAGGCGAGCCGGTCGGCAGGGATGTCGAGCTTCGTCGCGGTGTGTCGCGCCAGCACTTCCCGTGCGCGCTCTGCGGCCTGCACGGCCGCGTTGCCCGACATCAACGTCACGCGACTCGAGTAGCTCCCGAGATCCACGGGTGTCAGATCGGTGTCGGCGGTGATCACGTGGATATCTGGTACCTCGACGCCTAAGATCTCGGCGACGATGTACGCGAGGATCGAATCCGACCCCTGGCCGATGTCGGTCGATCCGCAGAGTACGGCGACGCCGCCTCCCCGATCGAGCTTTAGCTGCACACCGGAGTGCGGCAGGTTGTTCCAGTAGATGGGAAGGCCCGCGCCGCTGAGGTAGCTGCCGCACGCGAGCCCGATTCCACGGCCGTGGGGCAAACGGCGGAACTTGTCGGCCCAGCCCGAGCCTTCAACGACCTTGCGGATGCACGGCCCGAGCCCCATGGAGCCGACTTTCAGGTAGTTCGCCGTCACCGAATTGGCCGGAACGAGGTGTTCGAGCCGCAAGGCCGCAGGGTCCTTGCCAAGATCCTCGGCGATCCGGTCGAGGTGAACCTCCAGTGCAAAGCGCGGCTGCGGCGTGCCGTGTCCGCGCTTCGGTCCGCACGGTGCCTTGTTCGTGAAGGCGCGGGCACCCTGAAAGCGATATCGGTCGACCGGGTACGTCACCGTCTGCAGCGCGCCGGTGTAGTACGCACTGGCGACGCCGTACGACCCGTAGGCGCCGCCATCGAGCAGGGTCCGGAAATGCATGCCCTTGATCCGCCCGGTCTCGTCGACCCCGGTCCGCACCCACATGAGTGTGGGGTGTCGGCCCCGGTGACAGTAGAAGACCTCCTCGCGAGTGAGCGTCACTTTGACGGGACGTCCGGTCACCATCGCGAGCTTCGCCACGACGATCTCGTGGCCAAACGGGTCGCTCTTGCCGCCGAAGCCACCACCGTTGGGACAGGCGATCACCCGGATCCGCGATGCCGGGAGTTCGAGCACCTTCGCGAGCGCTCGGTGCACGTAGTGCGGTGTCTGGGTCGAGCTCCACAGTGTGAGCTTGCCGTCGGCGGTCCAATCGGCGACGGCCGCGTGCTGCTCGATTGCCAGGTGGGTGTTGCCTCCGTAGAAGAACACGTCTTCCCGCACGAGATGCGCGGCCGCTATCGCCTCTTCGACATCGCCGAACTGGAGATCGATGAGCTTGTGAAGGTTCTCCCGGTCGCCATACTCGTGGATGCGAGGCTCGGTCATGCGGACCGCGTCCTCCGGTGAGGCGATCGTCGCCAGCGGCTCGTACGCAACGTCGATCAACTCGAGCGCGGCGGTGGCGATCTCCTCGCTGGTGGCTGCGACCGCAGCTACCGGATCGCCGATGAACCGCACCTTGTCGGGACAGAGGGCATGCTCGTCCTGGCTCACCGGCAGGATGCCGAACGGCTCGGCCAGATCTCGACCGGTGATGACCGCCTTGACGCCGTCGAGCGCTTCGGCCTTGGACGTGTCGATCCGCGTGATCCGCGCGTGCGGCTCGGTGCTCCGCAGGAGGCGGGCGTACAGCATCCGCGGGAGACGGACATCGTCGGCGAAGAGGGTTCTGCCCGTCACCTTGGCCGTCGCGTCGACCTTCCGGAGCGGGCGACCGATGACACGTCGCTCATCTGTACGGGGCTCCGCCGTCGCTGCCGTCACGACGTCTGTCATCTTAGGGCCGCCCATGGAGCGTTTCAGGATCCGGCTGGGCATTCTCTCCGCGCAGCCGGGCAGCTGCCAACTCAACGGCTTCGTAAATCTTGAGATAGCCGGTGCAGCGACAGAGGTTGCCGGCCAGGGCGTCGCGGATCTGCTCCCGGCTTGGCGCGGGGTTCGCCTCCAGGAGTGACCTCGCCGTCATCAGGAAGCCCGGAGTGCAGTAGCCGCATTGGGCCGCGCCGAGGTCGGCAAACGCCTCCTGTAGCGGGTGGAGCGCAGGCCCGGCGGCGAGACCTTCTACCGTCTCCACACGTGAGCCCTCGACGGCGACCCCGAGCACGAGGCACGAGAGTACAGGTTCACCGTTCAGGATCACCGCGCAGGCACCGCATTCACCGAGTTCGCAGCCGTGCTTCGTCCCGGTGAGTCCGAGGTCTTCCCTGAGAATCTCGAGCAGCGTCTTGTGCGGGGCGAAGGCGACCTCAACCGGCTCGCCGTTCACCACCAGCTCGATCTTCGCCTTCCCGGAGGGGTCAGCCTTGCGACTGGCCAAAGAGGAAGGTCTCCGTCTGGGAGGTGAGGAAGTCCCGGGCCCGGGAGTCACGCAGGTCGAGGCCGTAGTGGTTGATCACGGCCGTCTGTTGCTGCAACCACTCCTTCCAGCACACCTGGCAGATGGAATCGTAGATTCGATCGCCCAGTTGGGTCTTGAAGGGAGGCGCAACGACGCGCTCTCGGGTTTGTCCGCAGCGGACGCAGCTGACGTCGTTCATACTGGGCTCAATGTAACGCCGCACCGAGGGTGACGGCACCATTCGGTCAGGTCGAACGGTCTGCCCGGCACGGTGCGGGACTTGCCGGAGCGCGGGCTCGCCGCGAGTTTCGGTCGGATGACCACCCCCCGCGTTCCGACGGTCGGGCTCTGCCGCACGTGCAGGTTCCGGCGCGTCGTCGCCTCGAGGCGTGGCTCGACGTTCCTGCTCTGCCGACGATCGGACTTCGATCCGGCGTTCGCCAAGTATCCTCACCTCCCCGTGCTACAATGCGAGGGATTCGAACCGTCCACCGACGAGGACTCCGATCCGTGATGCGACTTCGCACCCGCCGTTCACTCGGCGTGATGGCTCTGATGGTCGCCGGCTGTACGTCCGAGCCGCTGCCCGACGAGCCGCTGGCACGTGCCCGTGTTCTCATGCGGCAGGTCCCCCTGATCGACGGACACAACGATCTGCCGTGGGAGTTGCGTGCACGGTTCCACTCGAGCTTCGATTCGCTGGACATCGCGCGTGAACAGCCGGCCGTGATGACCGATATCCCGCGACTGCGCGCGGGACTGGTTGGCGGCCAGTTCTGGTCCACATACACCCCAAGTGACATCCCCCATGCGGCGCGGGAAGGTATGGCTCAGGTGGATATCGTCCACCGGATGGTTGCGCGGTACCCCGACGCGTTCGAGTGGGCGCGGACCGCAGAGGACATCGAGAGGATCTATGCCTCCGGCAGGATCGCATCGATGGCGGGTCTCGAGGGGGGACACATGATCGAGAACTCGCTTGCGTTACTGCGCGCGTTCCATCGAGAAGGGGTCAGCTACATGACCCTCACCCACTCCGCGAACACGGACTGGGCCGACGCCGCGACCGATACGCTGCGCCACGGAGGCCTGACGCGGTTCGGCGAGGAGGTGGTCCGCGAGATGAACCGGCTCGGCATGCTCGTCGATCTTTCGCACGCATCCGATTCGACGATGTGGGATGTTCTGGAAGTGACCGAGGCCCCGGTGATCCTCTCGCATTCGTCGTCGCGACGGTTCACCCCGCACCCCCGCAACGTGCCTGACGACATCGCACGGGCCGTGGCTGGGAACGGGGGAGTGATCATGGTGAACTACGTGCTGCCCTTCATCGATCTGGCAGCGTACGAGTGGTATGAGGAGCGAGACCTGCTCGCCGCGAGGCTGGCAGCTGCCGGACAGCTCCCCGAGGAGGTGCGGGTTTCTCTGGAGGCATGGGAAGCGGAGCATCCGCGTCCGCGACCCGACCTCGGTGTCGTGGCGGATCATATGGAACACTTGCGTGCGGTCGCGGGCGTCGACCATATCGGGATCGGCTCCGACCTCGATGGCATCGCCATGGCGCCGGTGGGGCTGGAGGACGTCTCCACCTTCCCCGCTCTCATCGCGGAGCTGCTGCGTCGTGGGTGGTCGGACGAGGACGCCCGCAGGGTGATGGGTGGGAACGTCCTCCGCGTGATGCGGGCAGTGGAAGGAACCGCGTCACGGCTCCAGCGCGAGCGACCTCCGTCTGTAGCGACGATCGATGAGCTCGACGGGGGCGCATGAGCCGACGAGCGACACCCGACCGCCCGCTAAGAGAAGCCGTACGGTGCGCGCAGCGCGCGGTAGCGCTCGCCGGGCTTCTGGTCGTCGGCGCGTGCGTCGGCCGCGAGACGGAGACCGTCAGGGCCCGCGACCTGACGGAAGCAGCCGGGGCGCTCGAGCGAAACCTCGACGCGATCAACCGGCACGATGTCGAGGCGTATCTGGCCCAATATCTGGAATCCCCCAATCTGATCGTCGCTTCGGCAGATTCGCTGCGTCAGGGTTACCTACTG
>JBDHDN010000185.1:0-8828 GCA_039591485.1 Gemmatimonadota bacterium | reverse complement strand
CTCCAGAAACCGGCCGCTTCGGAAGTCTCGTAGGACATGCGGCCACTGCCCGATGCCGTGACCCAGAACGGTGCGGCGCTACCGCGCATCCTCCCAGCGCATGTAGCGCTTGCCGAGGCCCCAGCCCAAGGAAGTGAGCGGCTCTCCGGGAGTGCGTGGCGGCTTCCGGTTGAGCACGAAGCCGTACACCGGGTCGATGGGCTCGCCCGCATACAGGTCTCGCAGGAGGCGCCCGGCCAGCATCGCCACGGTCACACCGTGACCGGAGTAGCCGCCCGCGAAGAGAACGTTGTCTGCGGGCCCGAAAGCGCCGACGGTGGGCGCCAAGTCGAGCGTGAGGCCCACGTGCCCAACCCATCGGTGCGAGACCGGAACGTCGCCGAGCACCGGGAACAGCTGTCGAATCACGCTCTCCAACCGCCTGTAGTCCCGATGTCCCTCGCCGTCGACGGCAGCACCACCGTAGTAGTAGAACCCGTCACCGCCGCTCAGAAGGACTCGGTTGTCCGCTGTGAGGCGGAACAGGTTGAAGAAGCTCCGCACATCGTAGAAGGGCTGGCGCCCAGCCCAGGAGAGCGCCGCGACCTGGGATTCCGTCAAGGGAGCCGTGGCGATGCTGAATGAGTGGATGGGCAGGACCCGGCCGCGGAGGAAACCCAGGTGCTGCGTATAGGCATTCGTGGCCAGTACGAGCACTGGCGCACGCACCGCGCCGCGCGGCGTACGCACGCTGACTGTCGTGCCCGGCGTGATGTCCACCACCGGAGAGTCCTCGTGGACCACCACGCCCGCGGCGCGAACCAGGGCGAGCAACCCCGTCGCGAGCTTGGCGGGGTTGATCATCGTGCTACCCGGAATCGTGAGTGCGCCCCGGTACCCCGTGACATCGACGCGCCGGCGCAGCTCGTTCTCGGGCAGCCAGGTCGCCTTGAGGCCGAGCGCCGCGTACATTCGCTGCTCGCGTTCGAGTCCTGCTTCGTGGCGCGGAGTGACAGCGCCGAAGAGGGATTCCACAGGCTCCCATTCACAGTCGACGCCGCGTGTAGCCACCAGGTCTTCGATGAGACCGATCCCCGCCGACGTAGCCGAGTAGACCTTCCTCGCTTCGTCGATGCGACCCGAGTCCACCAGGTCGTGGACGGTCGCCTCAGCGCCGCCGATGAACGGCAGCGCGAGGCCGCAGTTGCGGCCCGATGCTCCGTATCCGACCCGTGCTCCCTCGAGGAGAACGATTCGGCGTTCCGGAAAGCTCTCCGCAAGATGCAGCGCGGTGGACAGGCCGGTATAACCGCCGCCGACGATGACGACGTCGGCGTTGTGCTCGTCCTGCAGCGACGGGAGCGGCGGCGTGTCCTCGATGCCCGCCGACTCGATCCAATGACAATGCGATCGCTGCCCGAAGAACGGGCCAGCTGGGGCGCTGTACCGTTCTTCCAACGCCCGCCCGCCGACGACTCCGGCGACGCCCCCGGCCGTCGCAGTGGCGGCGGCGGTGAGAAACGCGCGCCGCGACACAGAGCGAACTCGGGGCGGCTCCTGCAATCCGGGCGAGACGCCTTTCTTGTCGATGCGCTCCTCAGCCATGGGATGATGATTCTCCTCTGGCGTCCACTCTGCGCAGGTTGCCGCGCAGGCGCTGCAAACACGCACTCGAGAACGAGGCCGACGGGTTGCGGGTTTGGATGCTCTTGCGGCGCTCAGACGTTATTTCAACATGAAGTTCATCGAAGCACTCGCCCAGAGGCCCCGATTGAACAGAAAGCTCGTTGTCGGAGGTTGAGAACGGCGCTTGTCCGCCCTTGCCGCGGCGCGGCGCCTCTGCTGACGCCCTCCGGCGTGTGACCGCTCGTCTCGAAGGGGAAGCGCCTGCCCACCCGACGCCTCAGCCGCTCGCGTAGGTGCCGTGCTCGTGCGTGGCGCGGAACATCGCGATGCAGTTCTCCGGGTCGACGCCCGGATGCAGGGAGTTCGAGGAGCAGATGATCAGGCCGCCTCCCTCGCCTGCGTCTGCGATGGCTGCACGAACAGCCGCGTCGACTTGCTCCGGTGTGCCGTGCGGCAGCAGCTCCGCGCAGTCGATGTTCCCGAGCAGACAGATCCGGTCCCCGCAGTAGGCCTTGACGCGGTCGAGCGTCATGCCGGCCTGCGGCTCCAGCGGGTTGAGACCGTCGTAGCCGGACTCCAGCAAGGTGTCGAGCAGCTTCCACAGATTGCCGTCACTGTGGCGCACGACCTTCAGCCCCAGCTGGTGGGCGCGCTCGACCAGCCTTCGGTTGTAGGGGTTCACGAACTCGAGGAAGTGCCGCGGCGAGATCAGGGTCGTCTTGGTATCTGCGATGTCGTCTTCGACCACCAGCACGTCGAGCCCCGCCTCGGCGAGCAGCTCCAGCATCTGGAGGTTGAAGACCGTCGTCATCTCCGCGATGCGATGCACGAAGTCCGGATCCTCGTGCATCTTGATCATCAGGTTCGACATTCCCGCCAGCCGCCAGCTCAATACGAAGGTGCCGCGCATCAGCCAGAAGAGCGCCTTCTCCCCCTTGAAGCGTTCGCGGGCGAGATCGAGCAGCAGCAGGTGCTCACGGCGCGGCTGCGGTGCGACGTAGCGATCGATCGCCGCGGCGTCCTCGACCGGGCTGCCGCACACCACAGGAATCCCGTGCGGGCTGCGTGCGTAGACGACCCCCCAGTCGTCCTCGGCGTGTGTGGCGTCGAGGTCGACGAGTTGGTTGATCTCGAAGGAAGTGAATCCGTCGACACCGAACTCCTCGTGAATGCGGAACAGCGCCTCGACCAGCTTCAAGCGCTCCGGCTCTGTCATGTCGTGGAACTGCTTCGGCTCCGGGAGCCCATCCACGACGTGTCGCCCGATGCTGATGATGGACTCCTCGTTGATGCCGTGGATGTAGAGCGGGACCCGGTCCGGCTCGCGAACCTCGAGCGCCGTCAGAATCCGCTCCCTTCCGTTCATCCGCGCGTCCTCCATCCCGCCGTCCGGCCCGGGACTGGAGCATCCGTAGCCGTATCATTGAAGTCCTGGACGCTCCCGACGAACGAGTCGATCTTCTCAATCAAGTCTGCGTCTTCGAGTCCGGCTATTGGGAGCACGGCAGTTGTCCGATCGCCGTCATCGACGTCCGCAGCATCTCCTTCGTATGCGGCGAGAATGGCGTTCTTGCCGATCCCCTTCTTGCCGCCTCCGATACGGCCCCGATGCGCGAGGAGCACCTTGCCGCCGTCGTCCCGCAGGAAGACGCCCGAGGTGTTTCGATCGACTCCGGCTAGCGGCGGGTCGATCTCAACTACGATCGAGCCGCCCGTGTCGGCGAACGGATTGCCCCTACCGAATCCGTTCCAATACCGGTTCTCGAGCTTCCGGTAGGCGTACCAGAGGTCCCTCTCGGAGATCCAGCCGGTGTCCCCTTCGACCGCCCCGCCATGGTGTCCATGCTTGTGGCGACCTCGCTGAGTCGCCGCTTCCTCGAAGCGACGGAGCAGGCTCGCCTGGGCAGCTGCGATTTCGGCCTCGTCATGGATGACCCTCATGGCCCATGGATTCTACCTGCACCGGGTACAATGGGCGTCTCGGAAGATCATCAGCAGGTGGCCCCAGGCGGTAGCAGCCCACTTCGCCTCACATCGGTGCTGACAAGGGCTACCACAAGGCGGCGACGCTGGCCGAGTGCAGGAAAAAGCGACTGAGAACCTACATCCCGGAACCGAAGCGGCGAGAGCGACGGCGTTGGGAGGGCAAGCCAGAGGGCTGGCAGGAGGCTGTGTACGCGAACCGCCGTCGGGTGCGGGGACGGCGGGGGCGTTGGCTGCAGCGGCGACGCAGCGAGCTGACGGAACGAAGCATCGCCCACAGCTGCGAGACGGGTGGAGCGAGACGGACCTGGATCCGGGGTCTGGACGAGGTACGCAAGCGCTACTGGACCCACCTCCCGGCACGCAATCTCGGACGTTGGATGCGAGAGCGCTGCGGCTACGGGACCCCGCGCGGGCTGCAGGGCGCGCTCTCGGCGCTCGGGAAGCGCCTCACCCTCGTGACCGATGCACTGGACCGCGTCCTCGGTCGCATGGTCCGCCGATCCGCGGTCGTGATCGCCCAACTCCGGATCCTGCTCCTCGAACCCACGGCCGATCCGCGCCTGGTCGCCACGGGGCATCTTCAACAGGCTGTTAGAGAAAAGAATCGAGAATTCTTGCCCGGTGCTCGACCAACGATGGGGGCAGGATCAAAGCAAGCCGGTGCTTGGCTTGCCTCTCGGTACAGCGACATGGTGGTCTATCTCTTGGTACTGGAGTCCAACTCAGTGGCGAGGCGGTTCTACGAACGGCTCCGCGCCCGCAACGCCGAGACCCTTACCATGGAGACGCATGGTGGCGCTGTGGTGCGCAATTGCCGCTACACCTGGCCACGTCCACAACGGATGTCTGTTGCCTAACAAGGCAGTTGACGTGGCACAGAGCGTTCCAATCGAGCTTTGCTGGGAGCGCCGGCTGGACGCCGATCCACAACTCTTGGCAATATCTCGCGCTTCGGCGTCGCTCAAACCAGCCATCCAGTGGATGAGGAATGCTGGCCGGCGCATGTTCGAGAGAACTACGGGATGAAGCGCCTCGTAACCCCGGTGAAGGCCTAGCTTCCCCGGACGTCGTGGATTCGACCGTGTTCGAGAGCCCCTTCTCAGAGGTCGCGGCCCTGCTCCTGGCCGCCGCACTCGTGGGCGCTCTCGCACTCCGGCTGCGCCAACCCCTGATCCTCGCCTTCATCGTCGTGGGCGTTCTCGGGGGTCCTGCAGTCCTTGGCTGGGTCACGGCTGCGGACCAGATTGACCTGCTGGCCAAGATTGGGATCGCCCTGCTCCTGTTCGTGGTAGGGCTGAAGCTCGACCTCCACCTCGTCCGGACGCTGGGTCCACTCGTACTCGCCGCTGGACTCGGACAAATGGCAGTCAGCGCGCTCCTCGGCTACGGGCTGAGTCGAGGGCTTGGTTTCGGGCCGCTTGCAGCACTCTACACCGCGGCAGCGCTCGCCTTCTCTAGCACCATCATCGTGGTGAAGTTGCTCTCCGACAAGCGCGAGATCGACGCGTTGCACGGCCGCACGGCCGTCGGTGTCCTCATCGTCCAAGACGTTGCCGTGCTCCTCGTGATCCTGGGCCTGACGGCGTTCGGCGGGGGCGAGCCGGAGGACGGGATCTGGAGCACGGCCGCGGAAATCCTGCTCGAGTCGGCCGCTATGCTCGCCTTCCTGGCCATGGCCATGCGCTACGTGCTCCCGGCGCTGCTAGAGCGCCTGGCCACGTCGTCGGAACTGCTCGTCCTCTTCGCCGTTGCGTGGGCCGTGGCCCTGGCGGCGGCGGCGGAGTGGATCGGCTTCAGCAAGGAGATCGGCGCCTTCCTCGGTGGCGTGTCCCTGGCCTCCACGCCCTACCGGGAAGCGATCGGCGCGCGTCTGGTGAGCCTGCGCGATTTCTTGCTGCTCTTCTTCTTCATCGACCTCGGCGCGGGGCTCGAGCTCGGCCCTCTCCTGGGACATGCGGGCATGGCCGTGGCGTTGTCGCTGTCCGTGCTCCTCGGAAAGCCCTTGGTCTTTCTCGCGATCCTGGGGGCTCTCGGATACCGGAAGCGCACGGGCTTTCTCACAGGACTCTCCCTCTCGCAGATCAGCGAGTTCTCGCTGATCTTGGCCGCGCTGGGCCTGAGCCTGGGCCACATCGATCGCTCGACGGTTTCCGTGATCACGCTCGTGGCCCTCGCAACCATCGGTGTGTCGACCTATCTCACACTGTACGCCCACCCGTTGTACGAACGCTTGGCTCCGTGGCTTCGGATCGTCGAGCGCCGTGTTCCCCATCCCGAAGAGCTCGGGGACGCTACGGCGCCCGACGAGGCGCCGGACGTCATCCTCTTTGGGCTCGGAAGGTACGGAGGCGAGATCGCACGGGGCCTGGTGGCGAAGGGCCGGAACGTCCTGGGAATCGACTTCGACCCGCAGGCGGTGAGCACATGGCAGGGGGAGGGGCTGAGCGCACGCTACGGCGACGCTCACGACCCCGAGCTCCTCGCTCACCTGCCGCTCACGAGTGCCCAGTGGGTGGTGAGCACCGCGGTCGAACGTGATGTGAACGCTGCGCTCCTGTCCGCGCTACGCGCGCACCGCTTCGAAGGAAGGGTGGCTCTGCGCGCTCACGACAGCCACGATGTCGAGGCGCTGGAGCGGGCCGGGGCCGACGTGGTGCTGGCTCCTTTCCGGGACGGTGCTAGGGAGGCCGTCGACGTCCTGAATGCCGGTCTCGAGAACAGCGAGCTTCCTTGAGGTCTGCGACATGCCGACCTTGGTCCTTGAATCACCGCGGAAGGCGCACGAGCCGCGTTGGAGCTGCATACCACGGCCCACGGTCAGCAGGTAGAACACGACGCTGCCGAGCGCCATGACGTCGCGCTCGACCCGCCGGACCCATTCCCTGTTCAGTCGTTGCCAGATGTGGCCCACGATGTCCTGCGCTCCCGTTCACCACCCGCGCAGCACGATGCGAGCCCGAGTGCTGAAGTCGTGTCATGTTGGTGGGGCATGACTGCTGCAGACGTGATCCTCGTGGCCGTGCTCACCGGGTTGTTGGTGGCGCTGTTCGTCCTGGCGCTGGCGGAGGCCTCCATGCTCCGGGTGCGCCCTTCCCAGGTCGCGGTGGTGGCCGAGGCGGGCGATGCGCGCGCTCGACTGCTGCTGCGCCTCCTCGACCGACTGCCCCGGGTGATGAACGCCGTGTTGTTCGCCGTTCTGCTGGCCCAGGTGGCGGGGGCGACCATCGCCGGGGTGTTGGCCTCTCGCTGGATGGGAGGAACGGGCACCACGATCTCCACGGCGGTGGTCACCCTGGTGGTGTTCGTGTACGGGGAGGCGATTCCCAAGACCCTGGCCGTGCGTCGTCCACTCGACGTGGCGATCCGACTGGCAAGGCCGCTACAGGCGCTGACCTGGGTGACCCGGCCCTTCGTCGGGGTGCTCGTCCGGCTGGCCGATCTGCAGTTGCCGGGGTCGGGGGTCACCACGATGGCGGCGCTCAGCGAGGAGGAGCTCCGGCTCCTCGTCGACGAAGCGGCCAAAGCGGGCCGCATCGAGCCCTCCGATGCCGAGCTGATCGAGCGGTCCTTCACCTTCGGGGACACCACCATGGTCGACGTGCTCGTTCCGCTGGCCGACGTCGTCGCCGTCCCGGTCGACGAGCGGGTCGATGTGGCGCTCCAGCTCGCCATCGGTGCCGGTCATCGGCGGCTGCCGGTGTTCGACGGGTCGGCGGAGAACCTGACCGGGTTCGTGCGGATGCGCGATCTGGCCGAGGCGATGACGGAGGACGGTTCGCTGCGCGTGGGGGACCACCGTCGTGAAGCTGGTCGGCAGCATCGACGAGCAGGAGCGCTGACGGTCGGGGGAGGGCTGATCAAAACGCCCCGACCATCGCCCCGAATGGATCTCACGCGCGAGATCCCGCTCAGAACCGACCCGAAAAGCGCAGCGAATCCACAGCCTTCCTGGTCGGGGCGGTCGGATTCGAACCGACGGCCTTCGGCTCCCAAACGGGAGCGCGCCGAGAACGTAAGGGCGTGAGAAACCTGAGGAATCCCAGTTGCGTCGCAGGCTTGGCTGCCCCGCCGTTGGCTCACGTTGGTCCCGGTTCGGGGCGTTCTCCGGGGCGAGTTGCCCCGACGATTGACCCGAACCCGCGGCGATGCTCGCTGGGTTCTGCGCTCCGCCTAGCGCTCACCTGCGAGATCCCGCGGGCATCGACGCAGCGGGCGAGAAGCTCGGCAATGCGTTCGACGGGCCGCGCTCCTCCGAGAC
The DNA here is from genome assembly GCA_039591485.1 of Gemmatimonadota bacterium. Classification (GTDB taxonomy): domain Bacteria; phylum Gemmatimonadota; class Gemmatimonadetes; order Gemmatimonadales; family GWC2-71-9; genus JAOTVV01. Next base: position 979 of record JBDHDN010000185.1, on the reverse strand, counting down.
CACCTCACCGGTGTGGAGGCCGACACGCAACTCCACCGCGACATCGGGCTGGCTCCGGTTGCGACGCGCAATCGTCCTCTGGATCTCCCGCGCGCACGCCACCGCTCGGCGAGCCGACTGGAAGGCCACCATGAGCCCGTCGCCCGTGTCCTTGATGACGATGCCTCGCTGACTGTCGACCTGCTCCTGGGCTAGAGCGGCCAGCTCGCGCTCCACCGCAGTCGCAGCCTCATTCCCGAGCTTCTGGTTGAGCAGGGTAGAGCCGACCATGTCGGTCGAGAGCACAGTGACGGTGTCCTCGGGCAGCGAGGGTCGTTTTGGGCGCCAGGGAACCTCCGAGAGCGGGCACCGTTCCGCACTGCCCGGGGCGTGGGCACAACGGACCGAGAGGCGTCTGGGGATCTTGGCCCTTCTCGCGGGAAATGCTGGCATCCTTGCCAGCGCATGCGGGGCTGAAGCCCATGCCGTGCGCGAGGAGAGTCCCATGATCCTGCTCAACCCCCGGCATCACGATCGGGAGTATCCCGACGATCGCTCGCGCGACGTCATGCGCAAGACGATCACCTTCTTCGAGGCCAAGGGAAAGAGACGGCTGAAGGAGGATTACCACGCCCATGTCTGGTACCAGGACTTCCTGGACTTCGTGGGCAGCGAGGAGATCTTCGCGACCATGTGCACCCCGGCGGGCTACGGTGCTCCCGACTCCCGTTGGGACACGTGGCGCATCTGTGAGTTCGCCGAGATCCTGGGCTTCTACGGCCTTCAGTACTGGTACACGTGGCAGGTGAGCGTCCTGGGGCTCGGACCCATCTGGATGAGCCGCAACCACAAGCAGAAGGAGCGGACCGCGCGGCTGCTCGAGGAGGGGGGCATCTTCGCCTTCGGGCTCTCCGAGAAGGAGCATGGCGCCGACATCTCCTCCACCGAGATGACCCTTACCCCCCAGGAGGAGGGTCGCTACACCGCGTCGGGCCGGAAG
>JBDHDN010000184.1:0-7583 GCA_039591485.1 Gemmatimonadota bacterium | reverse complement strand
GTGCCGGTCACCGAACGTCCCGAGCCGCTCGTGGAACTGTACCGGGAGCACGCCGAGCCCCTGCGTGCAGCGGGATACCGGTTCGAATTCGTGTTCGTGACCGACCCGAGGTTCAAGGCGCACACGGCGGCCCTGGCGCCGCTGATCGAGGCGGCCGAGCCGATTCACGTGTTCATGGTCGGCCAACCGGCATCGGAGGGCGCTCTGGTCGTCGCGGCGGCAAGCCGCTGCGCTGCGCCGATCGTCGTGACGCTGCCAGACCGGCGGGTCATTGCCGAGGGCATCCCTCGCCTGATCGAGAAGGTCGTCGACGGTGCGGACATCGCTGTCGCACGCAGGTGGCCGCGGCTCGACTCCTGGCTCAATCGGGTGCAGACACGCGTGTTTCACTGGCTGATGCGGGGGTTGAGCAGAAGCCCGCTTGATGACATCGCTTCCGGAATCCAGGCAATGCGCCGGGAGATCCTTGCGGCGATGCCACTGCAGGGAGACCTGTATCGCTTCCTCTCCGTCGTGGCGCTCCGCGAGGGATATAGGGTCGAGCAGGTGGAAGTAGCCCAACATCCCCACGAACGGCGCACCCGCCTCTACGGACCCGGCACCTACCTGCGCCGGCTCATCGATATCCTCGGCGTGGTGTTCCTGCTCCGGTTCACCGAGCGACCGCTCCGCTTCTTCGGGCTGGTGGGGAGCGTGACGAGCCTGCTCGGTGTGCTCATTCTCGCCGTCATCCTGGTGCAGCGTATGATGGGGGAGCCGATGGCGGACCGGCCGCTGCTCCTGCTGGGCACGCTCTTCGTCGTGCTCGGCGTGCAGTTCATCGCGCTGGGGCTCGTCGGCGAGATCATCGTCCACGTGCGCTCGCACACGTGGCGACCGTATCGGCTGCGGACGGACGCGCCGGTGCCCGGCACCGACGTGGAGCAGAACGTCGCCGAGTCTGAACAGCTCTGAGGGTGCCAGATCAGCGGGGGTCGGACCGCCCGGACGGTGCGATCTCGACGCCCACCACGTGAGAGGCGTAGCGATCGGCCTTCATCGGGCCGTCCCCCCGATCCTGTGCCGGCCCGCTGCCGCTCCGCCTTTCCGTCGGTGCGCCGCCCGCTAGATTACCGTCGTTCCCATCGATCCTCATTCTTGCCCGAGCCTCGCATGCGAAGCACTGCCGACTACCTCGCGGAAGTTGACCGGTACAGCGCCCACAATTACCACCCGCTTCCCATCGTGCTGACGAAGGGAGAGGGACCGTGGGTGTGGGACGTCGAAGGCCGCAAGTTCCTCGACTGCCTTTCCGCCTACTCTGCGGTCAATCAGGGACACCGCCATCCCGCCATCATCGCTGCGGCAAAGGCACAGCTCGACCGGCTGACGCTCACGTCGCGTGCCTTCCACAACGACCAGATGGGGCCGTTCCTGAAGGAGTTGTGCGAGCTCACCGGCTTCGAGCGAGCCCTGCCGATGAACTCCGGCGCCGAGGCCGTGGAGACGGCGATCAAGGCCGTACGGCGTTGGGGGTACCGCGTGAAGGGTGTTCCCGCCGACCAGGCGGAGATCATCGTATGCTCGAACAACTTCCACGGGCGCACGACGACGATCGTCTCGTTCTCGACTGAAGAGTCGTACAAGTCCGACTTCGGACCGCTCACACCGGGGTTCAAGGTGATCCCCTTTGGTGATGCGGCAGCCCTCGAGCGGGCGATCACGCCGCACACCGTCGCGTTTCTGATGGAGCCACTGCAGGGAGAAGGCGGCGTGGTCGTGCCGCCCGACGGATGGATCGGCTGCACCTACGAACTCTGCAAGCAGCAGAACGTGCTGTACGTGGCGGACGAGATCCAGACAGGGCTGGGCCGGACGGGGAGGATGTTCTGCTGCGATTGGGAGAACGTGAAGCCTGACGTGCTCATCGTCGGGAAGGCGCTGAGCGGCGGGTTCTATCCGGTGTCGGCGATGCTCGCGGGCGAGGAGGTGATGGGCGTCTTCCACCCCGGAGACCACGGCTCGACGTTCGGCGGAAACCCGCTCGGTGCCGCGGTTGCCCGGGCTGCGCTCCAGGTGATCGTGGACGAGAAGCTCCCAGAGCGGTCCGCGGAGCTGGGAGCCTGGTTCATGGGCGAGCTGCGCAAGATCGACTCGCCGCACGTGGCCGAGGTGCGTGGCCGCGGACTCATGATCGGTGTGGTCATCAAGCAGGAGAGTGGCCCGGCCCGCCCATTCTGCGAGCAGCTTCAGCAGCGGGGCATTCTCGCCAAGGAGACCCACGAACAGGTCATCCGCTTCGCCCCACCTCTCGTGGTGGCGAAGCAGGATCTGGAGTGGGCACTGGGTGAGATCCGGGAGGTGCTGAGATAGGGAGGAGAGCCGGATAGACGGATGGACGGAGAGGCGGACGGGTCTCGGATCACGCATCGATCTGGCCGTCCATCCGACCATCCGGCTGTCCGTTCCACAGTCCGTCTCAGCGCTTCACGATCCTACGTGCCAAGCTTGCGCATCGTCTCGTTCCGCGGCTCGCTCGTCGAGTCCACCAACGCCGTCTCGGTGGCCGTGAGTTACCCTGATGGCGCGATCCACGCGTGGGCCGGCGACCCGCAGCGCCACACCATACTCCGCTCGGCGGCAAAGCCGTTTCAGGCCCTCCCGCTCCTGCTCGACGGTGCGGCCGAGGCGTTCGGAGTAACCGACGAGGAACTTGCGCTCGCGTGCGCGTCGCACAACTCGGAGCGATCGCAGGTGGCGACGGTCGCGCAGTGGCTCGAGCGCATCGGGCTTTCGGAGGTTCATCTGGCCTGCGGCCCGCATGCGCCACTCTCGCGAGAGCTGTCCATTCGTGGTCCCGACACGCCGAAGCCCGATCCCGCACCGCGTTCGCCCCTTGCCTCGAACTGCTCGGGTAAGCACACCGGGATGCTGACCGTGGCACGGCACGCCGGGTGGCCGGTCGAGGGATACAATCGGGAGGGTCACGAGGTCCAGCGTCGCATCCTCGATGCACTCGCGGAGTACGTGGGCCTGTCACCGGGTGAGATCGGCCGCGCTGTGGACGGATGTGCAGCGGTGACCTTCGCGATGCCGCTCACTGCGATGGCAACAGGGTTCGCGCGTCTGGTATCGCGCCGTGAGGCGGCACCCGAGCGCATCGTGCGGGCGATGACTGCACGGCCCGATCTCGTGGCAGGACACGGGCGCCTCTGCACCGTTCTGATGCAAGCCTTCCCGGGCCAGGTCCTCGCGAAGGTAGGGGCGGACGGCGTATACGGTGCCGCCGTGATCGATCGCAGCCTCGGCATCGCTCTCAAGGTAGAGGACGGCAACTGGCGTGCGTGCAATGTTGCCCTCCTGGCAGTCCTGGAGCAGCTGGGCCTGCCGGTCTCCGATGCCTCGCAGCTCGACCGCTACCATATTCTGCCCGTGCTCAACACCCGGCGCGAGCAGGTGGGGACGATGCGTGCCGAGGGCGAGATCGCACTCGTGCGATGAGTGACGCAAGGTGCGGATACCCTCGTGCCGTCGGATGACGCTAGTTTGAAGTCGTGACCGAGATGTACGAGAAGTCGCCGGATCCCCGGATCGACGGAGTGTCGGATCCCCGCGTCGTGCGGACTGATGACCTGCCCGAGCGCCAGTCCGCAGTTCCGTCCGTGTCCCTTGCCCGGTGCGCGTTGCACGTTGAACGACGAGTTCGCCGGGCCGAGACTGAAGCCGCGAGTGGGCTGACTGTCATCGACGCGTTGGGTTCTGCCGGTCGCCCGGGAGGGGCCGTCGCAGGTTGCGCGTTGCCCGTTGTCCGATCTTGTCACGCCGTCCCGGCGTTCAGTCGTTCCGACCGCCCCACCGCCCGACCGCCCGACCGCCTGTCGTGAAATTCATCGACCACGCCGTCATCCGGGTGACCGCGGGCACCGGAGGATCGGGCTGCATGTCCTTCCGTCGTGAGACGTTTGTGCCCAGGGGCGGGCCCGACGGCGGCGATGGTGGACGCGGCGGTAGCGTCTTCGTGCGGGCCGACGCGCACCTGACGACCCTGCTCGACTACCGCTACAAGACCCATCGCAAGGCCGAGCGAGGGCAGCACGGGATGGGCTCCAACAAAACGGGCAAGTCCGGGGCGGATGTCTACCTCCCGGTGCCGGCGGGAACGGTCGTCCTCGATCACGGTACGGGGGAGGCAATGGGCGAGGTCGTGGAACCCGGTGACGAACTGCTCGTAGCAAAGGGCGGACGGGGAGGGCGGGGCAACGCGCAGTTTGCGACGCCGACGCATCAGGCGCCGCGCGAGTGGGAGCCGGGAGAGGAAGGCGAGGAGCGCACGATCGAGTTAGTGCTCAAGCTCATCGCCGACGTCGGGCTCGTGGGTGAGCCCAACGCCGGCAAGAGCACCCTCCTCTCCGTGGTGTCGGCGGCCCGGCCGAAGATCGCCTACTACCCGTTCACCACGCTCGCGCCGCAACTGGGTGTGGTGCAGCTCGCTGGGAGCCGAACGTTCGTGATGGCGGACATTCCGGGTATCATCGAGGGCGCGCACCAAGGGAAAGGCCTGGGCGACCAGTTCCTGCAGCACATTGAGCGCACCAAGGTGCTTGCCTACCTCGTCTCGTGTGAGCACGACGACATCACAGCGGCGTACCGCCGCCTGCGAGACGAGGTCCGCGCGTACAGCCCGCTGGTCGCTCGCAAGCCCCACATCGTGGTGATGACCAAGATGGATCTCTATCCCTCCGATCACGAACTGTCCGCCGTGGATGCGCCTGAGGCTGTGGCAGTGCTGCCGATCTCGGCCGCGGCCCAGCGCGGAATCGACGTGATGATCGACCGCCTCTGGCAGGTGCTACGCTCGGCAGACGCGGAGGCTGCCGAGCCGGATCCACTGCCGCGGTGAAGTCAGCGGATGTCGCGTGGGTCACCCTGGCGCTCGTTCCGGGGATCGGGCGGGTCCGATTCAATGCCCTGCTCGCCGTCTTCGGTGAGCCCGCGGCGGTCCTTGCCGCGCCGATCGATCAGCTGTGCGAGGTGCACGGCATCAGCCGTGCGGCGGCCACTGCCATCCGCAGTGCGTCCCTCGTAGAAGGCGAGCGCGTCGTGCGGCGCACGGAAGACCTGGGCGGCACCGTGCTCACGCCCGACGCTCCCGCCTTCCCCAGGCTTCTCCGTGCCATCCCTGAAGCACCCACGCTGCTGTTCGCGAAAGGGAGCCTCGAACTGCTCGGGCGGCCGGCAGTGGCGATCGTTGGTAGCCGGATGCACAGCCGCTACGGAGAAGAAGTCTGTCGCCACTTCGCGCGCGGGTTGGCGCGAGCCGGCCTCATGATAGTGAGCGGTATGGCACGGGGATTGGACGCGGTGGCCCACCACGCCTGTCTGGACGCCCGTTGCAGTACGGTCGGGGTCCTCGGCAATGGGCTCGGTGTTGTGTATCCCGCCGCGAACCGTGCCCTGTACGACCGCGTCGAGCATGAGGGATGCCTGCTCACGGAGTTCCCCCCTGGCGAACGACCCAACGCTGGGAGCTTTCCGCGCCGGAACCGGCTGATTAGTGGGCTGGCGCGCGCGATCGTCGTCATCGAGGCCTGCGAGCGTTCGGGTGCGCTGATCACGGTCGACTGCGCGCTCGCCCAAGGTCGGGACGTCTTTGCCGTTCCAGGGCCGATCACGAGCCCGCAGTCGGCTGGGTGCAATCGCTTGCTCCAGCAGGGAGCCACCCCAGCACTGACGCTCGAGGACGTGCTTGCCGAATACGGAATCCACGCCGCACCTCCGGCGCAGGCTATGCTCGATCTCTCTGAACGAGACGAGCAAGTCCTCGGTGTCCTCGATCGCGGTGGCCAATCGCCGGACGATGTTGCGAGGGCACTCGACTGTCCTGTCGCGGAGGCGCTCGCCCTCCTCACCGATCTCGAGTTGAGAGGGGCGGCGACGTGCAGCCCAGGCACGGTGTTCCGGCGCGCCGTCGCAGCCGCCGGTGCGGGATAGCGATATGACGTTCCGACATGTCTATGTCCACGTCCCATTCTGCCGGCGACGCTGCGTGTACTGCGACTTTGCGATCGCGGTGCGACGAACGGTCCCGCACGAGCGCTTCGTCTCCGCGATCCGGGCGGAGTTGGAGACACGCCGGGCGGCGATCGCCCCACCCACGGGCGGACCGGAGACGATCTACCTCGGCGGGGGCACGCCGTCGCTGCTTGAGCCCGAGGCGATCGACCGCTTGCTCCTGATGCTCAGAACTAGGGGGGACGACCGGGGGCGCCCCGATGAGGTCACGCTCGAGGCGAACCCGGAGGACGTCACGCCGGAAGCCGCCAGCACCTGGGCACTCGCGGGGGTCGATCGAGTCTCGCTCGGAGTGCAGAGCTTTCAGCCGACCGTGCTCGCCTGGATGCACCGCGCGCACCATCCCGACGCGGTGGATCGTGCGGTGCAGGCGCTCCGCGAGGGAGGCATCACCGCGGTGTCCGTCGATCTGATCATTGGCCTCCCCGAGGCTGCACGACCGGATCTGGCGAACGATCTCCGACGGGTGCTTGCGCTCGATCCTGATCACCTCTCGGTGTATACCCTCACGGTCGAGCCACGGACACCGCTCGGAAAATGGAGCGCCCGAGGCCTGATCGAACCGGCGCCCGATGAGCGGCATGCCGCGGAGTTTCTCCGCACGCACGAGGTCCTCACAGCCGCGGGCTTGGAGCACTACGAGGTCTCCAACTACGCACGACCCGGATTTCGGGCCAGACACAACAGCGCGTGCTGGACGGGGCGCCCCTATCTCGGACTCGGACCCTCAGCCCACAGCTTCGACGGGGTCGTACGATCGTGGAACGTCGCTCACTGGGCTGCGTACGAAGAGCACGTGGTGGCTGGCCGGGAGGCGATCGAGGCGAGCGAGATCCTCTCTGGTGAGCAACTGCTGCTCGAGCGCGCCTACCTGGGGCTGCGAACGGTCGAAGGAGCGCCGCTGAGCGGCCTCCGGTGGCCGTCGGCGGCCGGGGACCGCGCGATATCGGAGGGTTGGGCCGAGGTGGCAGGTGACCGGCTGCGCCTCACCGCGGAAGGGTGGCTCCGCCTGGACGCCATCGCGGAAGCCTTGACCACCGCACCGGGTGGTGGCTAAACTCAAGCATTAGCCACCTGGTGGAGAGGTGGCTAATTGCATGAGACACAATGACTTTGAATAGATCGACCGACGACCTGACCGAACGCGAGCGGCAGGTGCTCGAAGCCGTGATCCAGACCTACGTGGAGACGGCGGAGCCTGCTGGATCGCGCACCATCGCAAAGCGCTTTGACCTCGGGGTGTCGGCGGCGACGATCCGCAACACGATGAGCGACCTCGAGGACCGGGGTTATCTGTACCATCCCCACACCTCGGCGGGGCGGGTCCCGACGGACCATGCGTACCGCGTCTACGTGGATTCGCTCATGGCACCCACGGTGTTGACGCCGGCCGAGCGAAGCGCGCTGCACCGGGAGCTCTCGGGCGGCGGCAACGGAATCGAGAGCGTCCTGCGGAAGGCCGCAGAGGTGCTCGGTGTCCTCAGCAAAGAGCTCGGGGTCGGCGTGGCGCCGACGTTCGACAACGCGGTGCT
>JBDHDN010000183.1:0-7590 GCA_039591485.1 Gemmatimonadota bacterium | reverse complement strand
GGAGTTGCCGGCGGGGGTGGAGATGGTGATGCCGGGGGACAACACGAAGATGACGATCGAGTTGATCACGCCGATCGCGATGGAGGAGGGGCTGCGCTTCGCGATCCGGGAAGGCGGCCGCACGGTGGGCGCCGGCGTGGTGGCGAAGATCCTGAAATAACAGCCGCGCAGCGTGGACGCGGCGACACGGGGTCGCCGCCCTGCGGCACGGACTGAGCGAGGCTCGCGAGCATGGCAGGACAGATTCGGATCCGACTGAAGTCGTTCGATCACGTGGTGCTGGATCAGGCCGCGGCGGACATCGTGCGGACGGTGGAAAAGACGGGTGCCTCGGTCTCGGGGCCGATCCCGCTGCCGACCAAGACGCAGCGCTGGACCGTGCTGCGCAGTCCGCACGTGGACAAGAAGAGTCGGGAGCAGTTCGAGTTGAAGACGCACAAGCGTCTGATCGAGATCGTCGAGTCGCGCCCGCAGACAGTCGACGCGCTCACGAAGCTGGACCTGCCCTCCGGCGTAGATGTCGAGATCAAGGTCGAATAGCGATGAATGGACTGATCGGACGCAAACTGGGCATGACCCGGATCTATGGTGACGACGGCAATGTCATGCCGGTCACCGTGATCGAGGCGGGACCGTGCCCGATCGTCCAGGTGGCTGGCGAGGGCGACGGAACCCGAGTGCAGCTCGGGTTCGGTGCTCGCAAGGCCAAGCGGACGGCGAAGGCGCTCGCCGGGCACGCGTCAAAGGCCGGCCTCGAGGCGGCGCCTCGGGTGTTGCGCAGCTTTCGGCTCACCGCTGACTCCACCGCAGCGCCGAAGCTCGGTGACGTGGTCACAGTCGAGATCTTCGCGCCCGGTGAGAAGGTCAAGGTCTCCGGCACCACGCGGGGCCGCGGGTTTCAGGGGGTCGTGAAGCGGTGGGGGTTCGGCGGCGGGCCCGCCACCCACGGCAATACCCGGTACCGCAAGCCGGGCAGCCTTGGCCCCGGGACCGATCCGTCCCGCGTCATCAAGGGCAAGAAGCTGCCGGGCCAGTACGGGAACGTGCGCTTCACCGAGGTGGGCCTGTCGGTGGTGCGGGTGGATCCCGAGCGCAATCTGCTGTTCATTCGCGGTGCGGTGCCCGGGCCCAAGAGCGGGATCGTCGTGGTGCGGAAACATGGAGGCAGGAGCCGCTATGCTTGAGGCCCAACTGTACTCGCCGGCGGCCGAAGCGAAGGGCAGCTACGCACTGCCCGACGAGTTCGACGGCACGGTCAACCGTGACGTGCTCTACCACGCCGTCCGGGCGTACCGGAACAATCAGCGGCAGGGCACCGCGTCCACCAAGACGCGCGCCGAGGTATCCGGTGGCGGACGCAAGCCGTGGCGCCAGAAGGGGACGGGCCGCGCCCGGCAGGGCACGACGCGTGCCCCGCACTGGCCGGGTGGCGGCGTCGCCTTCGGGCCGAAGCCGCGCAGCTACCAGACCGATCTGCCGCGCAAGGTGAAGCGGCTCGCCCGGCAGTCGGCCCTGAACGCGCGAGCGAGTGAGGGAGCCCTGATGGTGCTCGAAGGCTTCGAGTTGGAGGCGCCCAAGACGAAGTACCTCGCCGGCCTGCTCGACAAGCTCGGGCTCGAGGGCCGGAAGGTCCTCGTGCTGACCGCGGCGCACCAGCCGGCCGTCTATCTCTCGGGCCGCAATCTGCCGGCGGTGCACGTGATGCGGTACGGGGAAGCCTCGGCGTACGAGGTGCTGTGGGCCGATGCGGTCGTCGTCGAGCAGGCAGCGCTCGGCGGCCACGTCATCGAAGGGGCTGCACCCACGCGCGCGAGCCGTACCAGGAAGCCCGCTGCCGAGAAGCGGAAGGCCTCCGGCCGCGCGGCGACACGCGCCAGCGCCAAACCGACGAAGGCCAAGAAGGCGGCGGCGAAGCGCTCGAGCAAGCAGGCCTCGAAGCAGACGCCCAGAAGGGGTGGCGACGATGCCTGACGTCTACAGGGCGGTGATCCGTCCGGTCGTGACGGAGAAGTCCTCGGAGCAGTACGCCCGGCTCAGGGAGTACACGTTCGAGGCCGACGCGAGGGCGAGCAAGCACGAGATCCGCGAGGCGATCGAGCGCCTGTTCGGCGTGAAGGTCACCAGCGTGCGGACCATGGTGCAGCCGTCGAAGCGGCGCACGCGGGGTCGCAGCCAGGGCCGGCGGCCCAAATGGAAGAAGGCGCTCGTCCGGCTGGCCGAGGGCGACACGATCGAGATCTTCGAGGGATAGCGCAATGGGTATCCGACAGTTTCGGCCGACGAGCGCGGGCACCCGGTTCCGCTCGGTGAGCGACTTCACCGAGGTGACCCGGGACAGGCCGGAGAAGTCGCTGGTCGCGTCGATGAAGAAGAGCGGAGGGCGCAACGCCAAGGGGCATCAGACGGTGCGGCACCGCGGCGGGGGGCACAAGCGGCGCTACCGCATGGTCGACTTCAAGCGCAACAAGCACGGGGTGCCGGCGACGGTCACGCACATCGAATACGATCCCAACCGTTCGTCGCGCATTGCTCTCGTCACGTACGTCGACGGCGAGAAGCGCTACATCCTGCACCCGCGCGGGCTACAGGTCGGCGATCGGATCGAGGCTGGCCCGGGCAGCGACATTCGTACCGGCAATGCCCTGCCGCTGGCGGAAATCCCGCTCGGCACGACGGTGCACAACGTGGAGCTCAAGATCGGGAAGGGCGGGCAGCTCTGTCGCTCCGCGGGTACGAGCGCTCAGGTCATGGCGAAGGAGGGCGACCACGTTGCCCTGCGGCTGCGGTCCGGTGAGGTTCGCCTGGTGCGGCGGGAGTGCAGCGCGACGATCGGCGAAGTCGGCAACGCCGAGCACGAGCTGCAGAGCTACGGCAAGGCCGGCAAGACGCGCTGGCTCGGGCGGCGGCCAAAGGTTCGTGGCGTGGCCAAGAACCCGGTGGACCACCCCTTGGGCGGCGGTGAAGGCAAGGCGTCGGGTGGACGACCGCCGGTGAGTCCGTGGGGCAAGCCGGAAGGCCGCAAGACCCGGCATCGGAAGAAGCACAGCACGAAGCTGATCCTGCGCGGACGCAAACGCGGCAAAGCGACCAAGTAACCACGGGAACCTGGCATGGCGCGAAGCATCAAGAAAGGGCCGTTCGTCGAGGCCTCACTGATGAAGAAGATCGAGACGATGAATGCCGCCGGCGAGAAGCGGGTCATCAAGACGTGGGCGCGAGGATCGACGATCACGCCCGAGTTCGTCGGGCATACCGTCGCGGTGCACAACGGGAACAAGTTCATCCCCGTGTACGTCAGCGAGAACATGGTGGGACACAAGCTCGGCGAGTTTGCGCCGACACGCCTGTTCCGCGGCCATTCGGGGAAACTGGCCGTGGACCGCAAGGCGGGCGCCTAAGCCGAGGGAGACGACGCACGATGGCGGCGAGAGCGATTCAGAAGTGGGTGCGCCAGTCCCCACGCAAGATGCGGTTGGTGATGGACCAGATCCGCGGGCGGGACGTGAACGAGGCGTATGCCATTCTCAAGTTCTCGAAGAAGCATGCGGCTCGGCAGATCGAGAAGGTGCTGCGATCGGCCGTGTCGAACGCGGAGCAGCAGTCCATGCGTACCAACGAGGCGTTCGACGTGGACCGGCTCTTCGTGTCGTACGGGGTGGTGAACGACGGTCCGACGTTGTGGCGCTATCGGGCTGCGGCGCTCGGGCGCGCGGCACCCATCCGCAAGCGGACGAGCCACGTGGAGATCCACGTGCGGGCGAAAGAGGAGAGAGAGTAGTGGGCCAGAAAACGCATCCCTACGGCTTCCGGCTCGGCATCGTCAAGCCGTGGCGCTCCCGCTGGTACGCCGGTGCGGAGTTCCCCGACTTCCTGAAGGAAGACGAGCTGATCCGCAAGTATCTCAAGACCCGCCTGTCGCACGCGGCCGTCGCAGACGTTCACGTCGATCGCAAGCCGGGCAAAGTGACAGTCACTGTCTTCACCGGTCGCCCGGGCGTGGTAATCGGCAAGCGGGGGGCAGAGGTGGACAAGCTGCGTGACGAGCTTGCGCAGCTGACCGGCAAAGAGGTCGGGATCAACGTCGAGGAGATCAAGCGACCGGAGGTCGAGGCGCAGCTCGTCGCCGACAACGTCGCCCACCAGCTCGTGCAGCGTGTCTCGTTCCGCCGGGCGATGAAGCGTGCGGTGCAGAACTCCATGCGCATGGGCGCTCAGGGGATCAAGATCCGCTGCGGTGGCCGGCTCGGGGGCGCCGAGATCGCGCGCTCGGAGGGCTACCACGAGGGCCGCGTGCCGCTCCACACACTGCGGGCAGACGTGGACTACGGGGTGGCAACGGCAAAGACGACCTACGGCACGATTGGCGTGAAGGTCTGGATCTTCAAGGGCGAAGTCGTGGAGGACCGGCGCGGCCGCACCTACAGCACGGGGGCCTGAGCCATGTTGGCGCCGAAGCGAGTGAAGTATCGCAAGCAGATGAAGGGCCGCACCAAGGGCCATGCCAGCCGCGGCAACACCGTGGCGTTCGGGCACTTTGGGCTGATGACGCTCGATCCCGGGTGGATCTCGAGTCGGCAGATCGAGGCGGCCCGTGTCGCGATGACCCGCGTCATGAAGCGTGGCGGCAAGGTGTGGATCCGGATCTTCCCGGACAAGCCCATCACCAAGAAGCCGGCCGAGACGCGCATGGGGAAGGGAAAGGGGAATCCCGAGGGCTGGGTCGCCGTGGTCCGGCCGGGTCGGGTCATGTTCGAGGTCGAGGGTGTCGCCGACGCAGTCGCGCGGAGCGCCCTGTCGCACGCAGCGGCGAAGCTGCCGGTCAAGACGCGCATCATCACGCGCGAGGACGGGTAGGGCCATGGCACTGAAGGACGCAGAGCGGGAACGGATCGAGACCGCGCAGCTGCGCGAGCTCACGCTCGAGGAGCTCCATGAGGAGCTCGCGCGACTGAAGGAGGCGCGGTTCCGCCTCAAGTTCCGATCGGCGACGGAGGCGATCGACAACCCGAGCCAGTTTCGGATCCTCCGTCGGAACATTGCGCGGATCGAGACGGTCCTGCGCGAGAGGAAGCAGGCATGACCGAGCAGACCGAGTCCAGAGCGCGCCGCAAGAGCCGTGTCGGCGTGGTCGTCAGCGACAAGATGCAGCAAACGGTCGTAGTCGAGTTGACCCGGCAGTTCGCCCATCCGCTCTACGGCAAGCGCATGACGCGCACGAAGCGCGTGCAAGCGCACGACGCGCACGGCGCGCGGACGGGTGACACGGTGCGGATCGCGGAGACGCGACCGCTGTCGCGGCTCAAGCGTTGGCGGGTGGTCGAGATCATCACGCGAGCGAAGTAAGCGAGGCGGACGTGGTACAACAGGAATCGATCGTCAGGATCGCGGACAACTCCGGTGCCCGGAAGGCGCTGGTGATCCGCGTACTCGGCGGGAGCCGGCGGCGCTACGCTGGCATGGGGGACATCGTCGTCGTGACGATCAAGGACGCGCTGCCGACCGGTCAGGTCAAGAAGGGGGACGTCGTGAAGGCGGTCATCGTCCGTACTGCGAAGGAGACACGGCGTCGCGACGGCAGTTACATCCGCTTCGACGACAACGCGGCCGTCCTCATCAGCGACGCCGGCGAGCCGCGAGCGACGCGCATCTTCGGACCGGTCGGGCGGGAACTGCGCGAGAAGCGCTTCATGAAGATCGTCTCTCTCGCGCCGGAGGTGCTGTAGCATGAAGCCGCTGGTTTACAAGAAGTCGCGGCGCGAGCGTGGTCGGAAGGCACGCCCACAGAAGATGCACATTGCCAAGGGCGACCGCGTGCGCGTGATCCGCGGCGAGGACAAGGGCAAGGAAGGCCAGGTGTTGCGGGTGCTTCCCCGCAAGGGCCGGGTCGTCATCGAGAACGTGAATATGGTCACCAAGCATCGCCGGGCGACGCAGGCGGGCGAGGAAGGCGGCATCGTCCACTTCCCCGCGCCGATCGATGCGTCGAACGTGATGCTCCTCGATCCGAAGTCCGGAGAGCCGACGCGCGTGCGCCGGAAGAAGGACAAGGACGGAACGGTGGAGCGGCTGAGCACGAAGTCGGGCCAGCCGATCCCGCGGAACCGGTAGCCGGTAGAGCGATCAGGATGGCGGACAAGCAGAAGACCAAGACCAAGGGCAAGGGCGCGGCGGAGACGGCGCCGGCAGAGACACTGCCGCCACCGCCGCCGCCCCGCTTGCGAGGGTACTACCGCGAGACGGTCGTGCCCAAGTTGACGCAGGAGTTCGGGTTCTCGAACCCGCACGAGCTGCCGCGGCTGACGAAGATCGTGATCAACGTCGGGCTCGGCGAGGCGCCCAAGAATCCGAAGCTGCTGGACACCACGGTGGACGAGCTGGCGGTGATCACGGGCCAGCGACCCGTCGTGACCAGAGCGAAGAAGGCGATCTCGAACTTCGCGCTCAGGCAGGGTATGCCGGTGGGCGTCCGCGTCACCCTGCGGGGCGCGCACATGTGGGAGTTCCTCGACCGGTTCATCAGCGTGGCGGTGCCGCGAATCCGCGACTTCCGCGGCTTCCCCACCAACGCGTTCGATGGCCGGGGCAACTACACGCTCGGAATCAAGGAGCAGATGATCTTCCCGGAGATCGACTACGACAAGGTCGAGAAGATCCACGGGATGGACATCACCTTTGTCACGACGGCCGGTCGCGACGACGTCGGCATGGCACTGCTCAGAGAGATGGGCATGCCGTTCCGCGGACAGACGCCGGTGGCAATCGGCTAGGGAGAGGCATCCGGATGGCAAAGAAGTGTCTCGTAGAGAAGGCGAAGCGGAAGCCGAAGTTCGGCGTGCGCGGGTACCGTCGCTGCCAGCGCTGCGGGCGGCCGCGTGGTTACATCCGCAAGTTCGGGCTGTGTCGAATCTGCTTCCGCGAACAGGCACTCCGTGGGGAGATCCCCGGTGTGCGGAAGGCGAGTTGGTGAGATGACGGATCCGGTCGCCGATATGCTGACCAGAATCCGGAATGCCTGCCAGGCCGGGCATCGGCGGGTCGACATTCCGGTATCGAAATTCAAGGTGGAGATCGCCAAGCTGCTGCGCGACAACCGCTACATCCATGATTACGCGGTACTGGATGACGGGCGTCACGGGCTGCTCAGGGTCTACCTCAAGTACGATGGGGAGACACCGGTGATTCACGAGCTCCGCCGAGTGTCGAAGCCCGGTTTGCGGCAGTACGTGAAGGCACGGGAGATCCCTCGGGTGAAGAACGGGCTCGGGATGGCGATCCTCTCGACGCCGCGGGGCGTGATGAGCGATCGCGACGCGCGACGCGCCCGGGTGGGCGGCGAAGTCGTCGCGGTGCTCTGGTAGGAGGAGCGATGTCGCGAATCGGCAAGAAGCCGGTCCCGATTCCGAGCGGCGTCACGGTGACGCTGGATGGTCCCCGCGTGACGGTGAAGGGGCCGAAGGGCGAGCTGTCGCGCACGCTGCCGGCGGAGATGCGGGTGAACCAGGACGACGGGACGATCACGGTGGAGCGGCCGTCGGATTCGGGGCGGCACCGGGCGCTGCACGGGCTGACGCGATCGCTGGTGCACAACAT